>JAUIAG010000353.1 GCA_030425355.1 Verrucomicrobiia bacterium | reverse complement strand
GGAGGGATTTCACTTTATCCGCCACCTCAAACCGCTCCACGGATTCGACCGCATCATGCTCGTTTCCGGCGACCGGGAATCCGAAGTCCGTTACCTCGCCGAGAAGGTGGGCATCACCGAGGTTCGGTACAACCAGACGCCGGAGCAGAAACTGGCGCTGGTCAGGGAGGAAACAGGAAAGTCCCCCACTGTATTCATGGGTGACGGTATCAACGACGCTCCGGCTTTGACGGCGGCCACGGTCGGAATTGCTTTCGGGCGGGGCAGTGACGTCACGGCCGAGGCTGCCGGTGCCGTGATCCTCGACAGTTCGCTGCAGAGAGTGGATGAACTCCTCCACATCGGCCGGCGGATGCGCACGATCGGACTGCAGAGCGCGGTGGGCGGAATGGTCCTCAGTCTTGCCGGAATGATCGCTGCCGGCTTTGGATACCTTCCCCCGGTGGCGGGTGCCCTGACTCAGGAAATAATTGACGTCCTTGCCGTGCTCAATGCTCTCCGAGCGTCCTTTTCGCCGCAATCCCTGACCGATTACGAACAGAAGGTCGCGGATGATACGCATCCGCAATGAATCCGCTTCACCTTTCATTCCGTTTCCGCTGGTGAAATCCGTGCAGCAGAGTGGATAGTGAGATGTCTCCAGCCGGTTGAAATGTCTCGCCGCCTTTTCCTGTCAACCGTATGCTTCCTGCCCTGTAATGGAAGAGAAGCCAGATGACCAGTTCCAGCACCCGCTGGAGGATGACGCTAAAGCCGCTCCGGAGAAAAAACCGAGTTTCTGGAGGAAGCTCTACGACTGGACTATCCAGTGGGCGGAAAAGCCACAGGGTGTGTGGGCACTTTTTGTCCTGTCGTTCGCCGAGGCGTCCTTCTTTCCCATCCCACCGGATGTGCTGCTGATTGCGCTGTGTGCCGGCGCGCCGAAGCGTTCCTTCTTTTTTGCTCTGGTATGCACGGCGGGAAGTGTTCTCGGAGGCATCGCCGGGTACGGCATCGGCGTCGGGCTCTTCGACACAATCGGTCAGCGCATCGTGGACTTCTACCACGCCCAGGACACCATGGACAAAATCACCGGGTGGTATGACGAATACGGATTCTGGGGCAACCTGCTCGCGGCCATAACCCCCATTCCCTACAAGGTGTTCACCATCACCTCCGGAGTGGCTGATTTCAATTTTGTGAGCTTCCTGCTGGCCTCCGTGGTCGGCCGGTCCTTCCGTTTCTTCCTTGTCGGCGGACTGATCTTCAAGCTCGGGCCATCGGTGCGTCCATGGATCGAGAAACATCTCGACACCCTCGCGTGGATCTTTCTGGTCGTGCTGGTCTTCGGCATCGTCGCCATCAAATTCATGGGCGGCGGGCACTGAACTCACAACTGAAATGCGGTATTTTCTTGAGTTTATCCCCTGAAAATGCTTTCTGGTGACTCCCGTTATCGGGGTGTCATTCACGACAGTGCACAATGATGAAGACATTCATGAAGTTCCTCGCAGCAGTTTTTGACCGGGTGTTCAGTGTCACGCGACCGTCCACGCCGTCGTCAAAACTGATTGGCATGTACCTGCATCAGGCCAACTCCATCAATTACTTCAGCAACGATTTCAAAACCTCGCGCGAGAGACAGAATGGCCGTTATGCGGTGAAGCGGGAACGGGACTGAATGCCGGCACGCACTCCCGGCATGGGATGCGCCGGTGTTTGGACTTCAGATCAGTCACCAGCCGTCGATAAATGATTTCATCCACCGGCGGGAGTCCGTCATCCGCCTCTTCCGCTGCTGAATGAATCCGGTCGGAATGGCATTATCAATTTCCAAAAAGCAAGCTCAGGAATGGATCCCAACAAAAACCACTATGTGATTATTATGGCCGGAGGCCGCGGCGAACGCTTCTGGCCGGTGAGCCGCGAAGCAACACCCAAGCAGCTGATTTCCATCCTCGGCGACCGGTCATTCCTCCAGGAAACCGTCGACCGGGTGCGGCCGCTGGTTCCGGCTGAAAACATCTTCATTATCACCAATGTCGCTCAGGCGGCGGAAGTGCGCCGGCAGCTCCCAGAACTGCCGGAGGAAAACATTGTGGCCGAGCCGTGCGGACGGGACACCTGTGCCGCCGTGGCTCTCGGTGCCGCTCTGGTGGGCCATAAGAACCCTCAGGGCATCATGGCCGTTCTGCCTGCGGATCACGTGATTCCCGACCCCGGAAATTTCCAGCAGGTTCTTTCCGACACGCTCACCTTTGCTGAAACCGGTGATCACATTGTCACTATCGGCATCGATCCGACCGAGCCGGCCACCGGATATGGATACATCCACTGCGGGAATCCAATTGAGACCGGAGCCCTGAAAACCGGTTTCTTCAGTGGCCGTCGATTTGTGGAAAAGCCTGATCTTCCCACAGCCGAATCCTATCTGGCCTCCGGTGAGTACCGCTGGAACGCCGGGATGTTCATCTGGTCCTACCCCACCATCTTCAAGGCTCTGGAAACACACCAGCCCGCCATGGCCGCGCTCTGCCGGAACTGGGCTGCCGCCTCTGACATCCCCACCATGATGGAAATGCTTGAGAAGGATTATCCACCCATCACCAAAATCTCGGTGGACTTCGCCATCATGGAAAAGGTCGACAATGTCGTTGTGGCGGACGGAGCCTTCCAGTGGGATGACCTCGGCGCATGGACCGCCCTCGCCCGCCATATCGCCCCCGACAAGGACGGCAATGCCGCACGGGCCGACTTCGTGCAGGTCGACTCCTCCAACAACATCATCTTCGACAGCCGGCCGGCCGAATCACGCACACCCATCACACTGGTCGGCATCCACGACAGCATCATCGTCCAGACACCGGACGCCACTCTTTTTGCCTCCAGAAAGGATTCCCAGAAAATCAAGAACCTGGTGAAGATGCTTGCCGAGGACCCGGGTTACCGGCGCCTCACCTGATCAGCGGACGCCCGCTGTCGCGGAATCATTCCAGCCGGATCAGCAGGTCCTTGCTTTCGACATTCTCACCGACCTTGACTTCTATGGCGGCAACCGTTCCCGCGGATGAAGCGGCGACGGCTGAGAACATCTTCATGGCCTCGAGAGTCAGAAGCGGCTCCCCTTCCCTGACCTTCTGACCGATGGAGACGCCGATACTTGCCACCATGCCTGGCATCGGAGCTCCAATCTGCTTTGAATCGGCCGGATCAGCCTTGGGCCGCATCACCGCTTCAGTGGCAAGATGCCGGTCCACAACGTAGGTATGGCGCGGGTAGCCATTGAGGTCGAAAATCGCCGTTCGTGTGCCCTTCTGATCCGGTTCAGTCAGATTCAGAAAAAGAATGAACAGGGTCTTGCCCTCCTCGATGCTGACCGAGATTTCCTCTTTTTCCTGCAGGCCGTAAAAATACGCCGGTGTCGGCAGGATGGAGACATCACCATACTGGTATCGGAATTCCGCATATTTGAGGAATACCTCCGGATACATGAGGTAGCTCCACACGTCGTCATCGGAAGGAGGGTGCTGCAGCTTCTCCTCCAGGCCGGCCCTCACCTCATCGAGGTCCACCTTAGAAGCGTGCTCACCCGGTCGTCCGGAAATACGTGTTCCCCCGGGCCCGACCACGGCATCGGCGAGGGCGTCCCACTTCAGGCGTGAGTCGCGGGCCTTTTCCGGATCCATCCCGTAAAACGGTTCACCGAGCCATCCCTCAAACATACTGGTCACATCCTTGCTCCATCGGGCGGAAGACAGATGGAAAATTTCTGCCGGCTTGATGCCGCGGGCCACACATTCGATGGCGAGATCACCCACCACCTTGCTGGAAGGGGTCACCTTGACAATATCACCGCACAGCTGGTTGACCTCGGCATAGGCTCTGGCGATTTCCGGCCATCGGGAAGCCATTCCCATTCCGGCGGCCTGTTCCTTGAGGTTGGTGTACTGGCCGCCCGGCATCTCGTGAAGATACACCTCGGCGGTTCCGTAAGGCTCGCTGGTGTCAAATGGACGATAATAGGACCGGACGGCGGCCCAGTAGTCACTGAATTCCTGCAGAGCCTCTGCATCGAGACCCGTATCTCGGTCCGTATGCGCCAGCGCCGCTGCAATTGAATTGAGGTTGGGCTGACTGGTCCCCCCGGACAGCGACGAGATGGCTGCGTCGGCAACATCAACACCGGCCAATGCCGCTTCGATAATGCTTGATGCATTCAGCCCGCTGGTGTCGTGGGTGTGAAAGTGAATGGGAATCCCGACTTCATTTTTAAGTGTTTCAACCAGTTTTCTGGCGGCCAGCGGCCGGCACAGACCGGCCATGTCCTTGATCGCCAGCATGTGGGCACCCATTTTTTCCAGTTCGCGGGCCAGCCTGACGTAATACTTGAGGTCGTATTTGTCCCGCTTCGGATCGAGAATATCGCCGGTATAACAGAGTGTCCCCTCACAGATGGAATCTGTTTCCCCGCGAACGGCTTCCATGGCGACACGGAGATTGGGCAGGTAGTTCAGACTGTCGAAGATCCGGAAGATGTCCATGCCGTTTTCCGCGGCGTGCCGGACGAAGCCGCGGACAACGTTGTCGGGATAATTGGAGTAGCCAACCGCATTGGAACCCCTGAAGAGCATCTGCAGGAGGATATTGGGGATCTTCTCCCGGATCAGCCGGAGTCTTTCCCACGGGTCCTCCCTGAGAAACCGCATGGCGACGTCGAAAGTGGCACCACCCCACATTTCGAGGGAGAAAAGATTGGGTGTGCGGTGGGCGACGGCATCCGCGATGGCGAGCATGTCGTAGCTGCGCATCCTGGTGGCAAGGAGAGACTGATGGGCATCCCGCATCGTCGTGTCCGTGAGCAGCAGGGCCTTCTGTCCGGCAACCCATTCACGGCAGA
>JAUIAG010000352.1 GCA_030425355.1 Verrucomicrobiia bacterium | reverse complement strand
GCTTCCGTGCCCGAGTGGGGATTTGCCGGATCGCCGCTTTTGTACGAGGATCTGCTGATCCTCGCCCCGGGCGCAGGAGGCGGGAATCCGGCCGGCATGGCTGCCCTCGATAAGCTTTCAGGCACAACGGTTTGGGCAAGCGGTGACAAACCGGTTTCATGGAGCAGCCCGGCGATAAGGAAAGTCGATGGCCGCGACGTCCTGGTTCACATGAATCGTGAATCGGTGGAAGTCCGTAACCCTGAGGATGGAACAATCCATCTCTCCATGGAATTCGGCAAGGGCTTCCCACAGGTGGCCATTCCGGTGATTTACGGGGAATCGAGCCTCGTTTCTTCGGCCGGGTACGGCGTGGGAAGTGTCATGTGGAGCCTGAGCCCGCCCGGTGAAGCGGAACAGAACTCCGCCCCATCCGGGTCATGGCAATACCGTCAGGAATGGCGAACCCCGAGGCTTAAATCGAAGTTTGCTCCGATGGTGGTGCTTCCCGATAACCGGCTGATCGGCCTCAACGACGGGATTCTCGCTCTCATGAATCTGGAGAATGGTCGAAGGATTTATGAGGGGGAGCGTTACGGCCACGGACAGTTTCTGGTTATCGAGGATCGCTTTATTCTCCTCCAGAGCGAGGAGGGGGCTCTTCACCTCCTCGAAATTACCGGTGAAACCATCGAATCATTGGGAACGATGGCTGTTTTTGAGGAGAAGACATGGAACCCGCCGGCCCTCTCCGGGAATCTGCTGCTGATGCGGAATCATCGATCCATGGCTCTGATTCAGCTCCCGACGGCCCAGGCGGACTGAACAGCCCCGGACTGGTCAATCCACTGAATATCAAATAGATTTTCCTCCCATGAACAGGCAGGATGACTCATCGGATGGGGCTGCGGATCAACCCGGGATCGGTCGTAGCGGGGCTGATAGCCCCGATGTGGATGGGGCACCCGAAAGGCGGGTCAGAGCCGGGGAGATTCTCTGGCCTTTTCAGTTTCTCAGGGATTTCGGACGGGATGAGAATCTCCGACTGGTGCTTGCTTCATTCCTTGGGCTTTTTCCGCTGCTGGTGGTGACGATCATTTCGATCAGCCCACTTCTGACCGGGGTTGGCTACTGGCTGCTGGCATTCTATTTCGCCGTTGTCTGGGCAATTTTCTTCCGGTTCCTCATCCCCCGGGCGCGACCAAGGTGGTACGAATCGCTTGGGTTCTTTTTCGGTGTCGGTGTCTTCTCGATGCTTTTTCTTCAGATTCTCTACCACTGGTTCGGGCTGGGGTATTTTCTGAGCTGGATGGGATCCGATGATCCGGTCAGGGCGCTGCTGGGAAACTGGCTGGGGGCCGGGCTGCCCGAGGAACTGGTCAAAGGACTGCCGGTCCTCTACTACGTCCACCGAAATCCCGGAACACTCAATTTCTCGACCATCGTTTTTCTCGGAGTCCTCGCCGGACTCGGCTTCGGGATCTACGAGGGCGTCAATTACCAGAAGGATCGCAATTTCGACCTCGCCGATAACCCCGGTGAATACTACCTCCTGAATGTCCTGCGTCTCACAGCTCTCCCTTTCCTTCATTCGATGTGGACGGGTATTGCCGCCTTCTTCATCGGCCTCTCCACCTATTGCCGTCGCCGCTGGTGGGTTCTGATACTGGCCTTTCTGCTGCCCAGTGTTCTTCACGGGCTGTTCAATTATTTCGGGCGGACCTATGCTCACTTCGGCATGGCCATCATGAGCGTGATTTTCTTCAACATTTATCTCGCCCAAATGGCGCGGTTTGAGAGAAGCCCCGCCGGGGACTGAATGTCTGTGCCCTGAACCGCCGGGCTGGACAGGCCCGGGGCAGGGCTCAGTTTACATGGCTGAAGATTAACCTTTGAATGGCGGGGCTGACTGCCGGATAATGGCAGGCTGATGAGCCACTCACCGGACTTCATCCGAATCGGCGGTGCCAGAGAGCACAACCTCAAGAATATCAGCCTGGAAATACCCCGGAACAGACTGGTGGTCTTCACCGGGGTTTCCGGTTCGGGAAAATCATCGCTGGTCTTCGACACCCTTTTTGCCGAAGGGCAGAGGAAATACGTCGAGTCTCTCTCGGCCTATGCCCGGCAGTTTCTCAACCAGCTGCAGAAACCGGATGTGGATTTCATTGAAGGCCTGTCCCCCGCCATCGCCATTGAGCAGCGTCACAGTTCGGGCAACCCGAGGTCAACCATCGCAACAATCACCGAGGTCTATGACTACCTCCGCCTTCTGTTCGGACACGCCGGCGTCCCCCATTGTCCGGAAACAGGGGAGCCGGTCATGGCCTATACCCCGTCCGATATCATCAGGGAACTCCTTGAGATGGAGGAGGAAACCCGGCTCATCCTTCTGGCGCCAATAGTGCAGGACGAAAAGGGCTCCTTTCGGGACGTGCTGGAAAGGCTGGCCCGCGACGGTTTTGTCCGTGCCAGAGTGGATGGGGAAATCATCGACCTGACCGCTGCGGAGCGGCCGAGGCTCGATCCCGACCGGTCGCATTCCATTGAGGTCGTTGTCGACCGGCTGGTCATCCGCGACAAACACCGTGCCCGGCTGGCGGATTCCCTGGAGACATCGCTCAAGCTTGGTCATGGGTCACTGGTGGCCCTGACTCAACCCGCCGGAGCCGCGGATCGCAGTCTGTGGGATGTGCACACCTATTCAACTCTGCTGACGAGCCGCAGGACCGGAATCCGGTTCGAAAAACCGACCCCCAGACATTTCTCATTCAACTCTCCCCTCGGAGCCTGCGAGGACTGTCAGGGACTGGGATACGTTTTCGAGTTCGACCCGGATCTCATCATTCCCGACAGGTCCCTTTCTTTGCCTGGCGGGGCGGTTGTCCCATGGAAACAGGCCGGACGGGCCATGCAGGGGCATTACCAGCGACTGGCTCAAGCCATCTGTCAGCATCTCGGCATTGCTGAGACCACCAGGGTGTCAGCCTTTTCCGCTGGCCATATGGATTTCCTGTTCTACGCGGGAGGCGGGGGGACTGCGCCGGTTGAACTGCGGGCACCGGATGGAAGTCTGGTGGTTTTTCCCGGACTCATCCCCATGCTGGACGAACAGTTTGACCAGAGCGAAAGCGAAGTCACCCGGCGGAAACTGAGGTCATTGATGAGCCCGGGAAGGTGTCCTTCGTGCCGCGGTGGGCGTCTTCGCCCTGAGCTGCTGGCAGTGACTCTGCCGAATCCCGACTGCTCCATTGTTCCCTTCAATCCGGCCATTCCCGGCTTCTCCATTATGGACGTCACTTCAATGACCATTGAGGAGGCGTGGGATTTTCTGGGAGGGGTGCATGTCAGTGGATCCATAAAGGCCGTTGCCATGGATCTTGTCGGGGAACTTCGGACACGACTCCGGTTTCTGATGGATGTCGGTCTTGGCTACCTTGGACTGAATCGTGAATTCGGGACGCTCAGCGGCGGGGAGAGCCAGCGGATCCGACTGGCCACCCAGATCGGCGCAGGACTGGTCGGCGTGCTTTACATTCTGGATGAGCCCAGTATCGGCCTGCATCAGCGGGATAATGACCGGCTGCTGGCCACTCTCGAGGACCTGAGAGACCGTGGGAACTCCGTGGTTGTGGTTGAGCATGACGAGGACACCATCCGCCGTGCCGACTATCTGGTGGATATCGGTCCCGGTCCGGGCGAGAAGGGCGGTCGCGTGGTCGCTGCCGGAACAGTCGGGGATGTCCTCCGTCATCCGGAATCGATCACCGCCAAATATCTGCGCGGGGAGTTCACCATCAGTGTCCCTTTAAACCGCGTCCCCTGCCGGGGTGTCCGGCCTGCCCTGAAAGTTCTCGGGGCCCGCGAGAATAACCTGAAGAACATCGATGTCCGCATCCCGCTCGGGGCATTTGTGTGCGTGACCGGTGTCTCAGGGTCAGGCAAGAGCACCCTGGTGAACGACGTGATCTGCCGGGGATTACTAAAATATCTCTACCGTTCTTCCGGTCCGGTGGGCGCTCACAACCGGATGGCCGGCATGGAGCATATCAACAAGGTCATCGTGGTGGATCAGACCCCAATCGGTAAATCGCCAAGGTCGAATCCTGCGACTTTCACAGGGATTTTCAATGACATCCGGGAACTGTTTGCCCAGATTCCTGCCGCCAAAGTGCGTGGATACGGTCCGGGGCGGTTCAGCTTCAACAACCGCGGAGGGCGATGCGAAAAGTGCCAGGGCGATGGGAGTGTCAAAGTGGAAATGCATTTCCTTCCCCCAGTTTACGTCGAGTGTGAGTTCTGCCGTGGTCGCCGGTACAATCGCGAGACCCTCGAAATAACCTGGAAAGGACTCAATATCGCCGATGTCCTGGATCTGACCGTTGACGAGGCTGTCACCTTCTTCCGGGCCAATCCCAACATTGCCGAGACCTGTGAAACCATGAGTTCAGTAGGTCTAGGGTATCTCAGGCTCGGCCAGTCAGCCACGACTCTCAGTGGCGGGGAAGCCCAGCGATTGAAACTCGCTTCCGAACTCCGGAAAAAATCGGTTGGCTCGACCTTCTACATTCTCGACGAGCCGACCACCGGTCTGCACTTCCATGATGTTGAAAAACTTCTCGATGTCTTCTTCAAGCTTCGCGAAGCAGGGGGAACAGTCCTCGTCATTGAACATAATCTCGATGTCATCAAGATGGCGGACTGGGTTCTGGACCTCGGTCCGGAAGGTGGGGAAATGGGGGGCAGAATTCTGGTTGAGGGGACCCCGGAGGATGTTGCGGCTTGCCCGCATTCCATTACTGGTCAATACTTGAAGAAGTATCTGAAATGACCACTTTGGACGGGCAGAGTGGTCTTGTGAACATGGTTTCGAAAGGGATGGATCTCATGAAAAAGGGCGGGGGGGCTGAACG
>JAUIAG010000017.1 GCA_030425355.1 Verrucomicrobiia bacterium | reverse complement strand
ATAAGTGCACGCCCTACAATCCGGCTGATCACATGAAAGTACTGGGGCCGGCCGCCCAGCACCAAGGCACTCCTTGGAGTTCTCATCTTGGAAAGTCACATACAGGATATAGGAATAAATGTAAAGCAGAAAATTAAGAAAAAAGAGCCTGACACCGGGTGGGAATTGACTTGTGGAATTGACTTGTGGGATGGGCGGGGAAATGAGAAATCCGAGGGATGCAGGACTCTATAAGGGCAGCTTTGACGGAGCGGGGCGACGGTGTGCTGGTGGAGGTTGAAGGTCTGGACCGGCCAAATCTTATCGCATTTTATACCCGACTGCTGGATACGGGGGCGCTGTATGTCGAGTCCCTGTCGTTCCATCTCCGGATGGCCTCAAGTCCCGCCGGCGGACGGGTGCCATTTTTCATGGAAGTGCTGGCGCGGGGAGCCACGCGCGATCTGCATGCGATGGTGGACACCTTGAAAAGCACGGAAATTATTGAAGAAAGACAGAAAGCCACCGAGGCCCTCTGCCCTCCCGTCGACTGGCGTTATGGCCATTCCATCTTCTGCCGCCTCCGGATCCCCGACCGTCCGGGAATCACAGCGGAAATTGCCGGAATTGTCGGCAAGCCCCGACTCCATCAGGAAAAGTGGATGGACGGAAGTTTCGTGAATGTCCTGGCCCAAACCGAGAATTCCGCGGGACCACAGGGCGGTGTTCCCTATTTTCATCTCCAGTTTCAGGTCGTGACCCAGGAGGTTGCAATCAGGGAACAGATCACCTCCGAAATACGCGGCCGTTTCCATCAGGATAATCCCGGAGACCTGGTGGATATCTTCATCCTCGAATGAGGAATGAGGGCTTTTCTTCCCCCCTGAGGTAACCCGAAATCCGCTAACGGCAGGAACGAAGCCAAGCATAAAGAGCCTGGCACCCGGTTTGCGAAGTTGGAAAAAGGAGCCTGGCACCCTGTGGGGGAACGCGAAAAAACCCGCCGGGAGCGGCGGGTTGGATAAAGGGGATGAGGCGCGGAAAGACTTTCCGGCCTGTGGTGAGGGTGCTGATTATTTCTGGTAAATCATCTCCGCGACGGTTTTTCCGGCGGGGATAAATGGCAGCACGTGCTCGGTGTAAGGGACGATGACATCGAGCAGGTATGGCTGATCGGAGTCGAGCATGCGCTGGATGGCGGGTTTGAGGTCCTTGAGGAAGAAAACCCTTTCGCATGGCACGTTGAAGGATTGTGCCATGGTGATGTAATCCGGGTAGATCTGCTTGCGGTTGTCGGGGTTACCGAGGTAGGTGTGACCGCGATTTCCTTCGTAGAAACGGTCCTCCCACTGAACGACCATGCCGAGATGCTGGTTATTCAGAACCATGGCTTTGGCGGCTATTCCCTCAATGTGGGCTGTGGCGAGTTCCTGAACATTCATGAGGAATGAACCGTCACCGTCGATATCAATCACCTGTTTGTCGGGACAGGCGACCTTGGCACCCATGGCGGCGGGGTAGCCGTAGCCCATGGCGCCGAGTCCGGCACTGGTCAGGAACTGGCGCGGGAACTTGAACTTATAGAATTGTCCGGCCCACATCTGGTGCTGTCCGACACCGGTTGTGATAATGGCGTCGCCCCCGGTCAGTTCATAAAGAGCCTGGATCGCAGCCTGAGGCACGATGACCTCGTCAGCCATGTCCTTCATGGTGTCCTTCATGTGATCCGAATCAATCACCTGGTTGGTGGTGGTGTATTTGAAGGGGGCCTTGGCTTTCCATTCGCGGATCTGACTGTTCCACGCATCGAATTTCTTCTCGATGGGTGCCTCGGAAATCATTTCATTGAGGCGTGTCAGGGCGTAGTTGATGTCGCTGACGATGGGGAGATGGGCCTTGCGGTTCTTGTTGAGTTCGGAGGCATCGATGTCGATGTGGACAATCGTCCCGGTTTCGCAGAATTTTTCGACCTTGCCGGTGACACGGTCATCGAAGCGGACTCCAAAGGCGAGGAGCAGGTCAGCTCCGGGATGGACCAGTTCGACGGATCCATTGCGGGCTTCGTATTCGCCACTGACGGCCCAGTTGGCATAAGCGGCCCCATGCATGCCGAGCCAGCGCAGAGACAGATCATGATCCTCCGGAAATGCTCCACATCCCATGATGGTCGTGGTGACAGGGATTCCGGTGGCTTCAGCGAACTTTCTCAGCTCCTCGCTGGACTCCGAGCTGATAATACCGCCGCCGCAGTAGAGAACGGGGCGTTCCGCCTTCTGGATCAGACCGATGATTTCGTTAAGTTCGAGGTCCTCGGCTTTGGGAACCGGACGCGCAGCGGCGATCTCCTCCCTTGAAGGGAAGATGACCTGGGCACGTGTCTGCTGGATATTCTTGGGGATGTCAACCACCACTGGGCCTGGTCGTCCTGATTCGGCGATCTGGATGGCTTCCATGACAATCCGGGGCAGCTGCTGGATGTCGGTGACCAGGTAGGAATGCTTGACGATGGGCAGGGTCATGCCGAAGAAATCCGTCTCCTGAAAGGCTCCCTTGCCGATCATGTGCTGGGGCACCTGACCGGTGATGGCGACGAGGGGAATCGAATCCATGAAGGCATCGGCGATGCCGGTCACGAGATTGGTGGCACCGGGGCCACTGGTGGCCATACAGATTCCGGCCTTGCCGGTGGCGCGGGCATAGCCCTCGGCGGCAAATGATCCTCCCTGTTCGTGGCGGGGAAGAATCGTCCTGATCTTTTTGGAGCGGGTCAGTGCCTGATGGATTTCCATACTGGCGCCACCCGGGTAGGCAAAAATGGTGTCGACGCCGGCATTCTCAAGCGCTTTCACCAGCACATCGCTACCCATCATGGATTGGGATCGAGTGGATGTTTCCGCGCTGGAAGCGGCGGACTTGTTTTTTGTGCCTGTTTTACTCATTACTTTCAGTCGTATTGATTTAAATTCTTCTGTTGCAATAAAGATGGAGACATAGCCTCCGGCCGCCCCGTAGGAGCGGTGCATCCGCTCACAAAAAAACCACGGCGGGATGGTGTGTGCCGTGGGTCTTCCGGAAGTGGTAGTGAGAAGCCCGCGACGTCAGACCACAAGGGCCACGTTCACCAGCACTACATCTACCACGGATACGTTCATTGTCCGGGAACAATCGCACCGGTCATGGACAAAGGTCAAGCCGCAAATCAGGAGAAAATCAGATTCAATCTGCAAATTCAACCGGCGATCCCGTAGAGCGAACCGTAGCGTTCCGTGAGATAATCCATGAGGGGTCCGGGACTCAGCGGGGCGCCGGTGACTTCCTCGGCGAGTGAGCGGGCATTGAGATGGCGTCCCCGGGAATGCACACGGTCCCGAAGCCAGCTGAGCAGGCCACTGAATTCACCCGCGGCAAACTGATTCTGGAGATCCGGCATTTCTGTATTCACGGCATGCCAGAGCTGCGCTGCCAGCATATTTCCAAGACAGTAGCTGGGGAAATAGCCAAAGGCACCGCCTGACCAGTGGACGTCCTGCAGACATCCAGCGGAGTTGTTGGAAGGCTCGAGTCCGAGGTATTTGCGGGACAGTGCATTCCATTCACCGGGCAGGTCCGCCACTGCGAGCCGGTCCTCAAAAAGAGCCTTTTCGATTTCAAACCGGAGGATGATATGAAGGTTGTAAGTGACCTCGTCTGAATCGACGCGGATGGAGATGGGGTGAACATCATTAATGGCGAGGTACAGGTCATCGCTGGAAACCGATTCGAGGCTTGAGGGAAAAGCCTGACGGTAGAAAGGTTCCCAGTATTGCCAGAACGCACGGCTGCGCCCCACCTGATTCTCCCAGAGTCTGCTTTGGGATTCATGAGCCGCCATGCCGGCGGCAGTCCCGAGGGCGGTGCCGATATACTCCGCGGGGAGTCCCTGTTCGTAGAGTCCGTGTCCGGTTTCGTGGATGCCGCTGAAGAGTGAATCAAGGGGATTGTCCTCGAAAAACCGGGTCGTCATGCGGGTGTCAAGTCCGCAGCCGCTGCAGAAGGGATGGACAGAGCGGTCGAGGCGGCCACGGTTGAAATCAAAGCCGAGCCTGGCGATGACATCTCTCAGGAAGGATTCCTGTCGGGAAATGTCGAAGCCCCGAAGCAGATCCGGCCTCGCCTTGACGGGGGAGTCCATGATCGCTCCGACCAGCGGCGGAAGGTCCACGGCCAGGGGTTCGAAAAGACCGGCAATGGTCTGCGCGTCCATACCCGGATCAAACTGATCGATCCAGTAATCATAGGCGGCTGAACCGTGATATCCGTGGAAAGCAGCTTCCTCGCGGGCCAGGTCCACCTGTTCCTTCAGAAGCGGCGCGAAGGCAGCGAAGTTATCCTCCGCCCGGGCTGCGGTCCATGCGTGGTAGGCTCGGCTCTGAGCGGCGGCCTTGCGTGAGACAAATTCCGATGGAAGCTTCGTCGCCCTGTCAAAATCGCGCCTGGCTTCCCGGACTACCAGAACTTCATCTGCATTCAAAGCACCGGACCGAAGCATGGATTCGGCATCCTCGATCAACGCTCCAAATGCATCGGAAGTCGCCTCCCGATGAAGGAGAGCAGAGAATTCAGCCATCTGTTCCCCGCGGAAAGCAGCGCTGTCGGGTGGAAGATTGACCTGCTCATCCCAGCCGAGTATTTCACCGGCGGAGGCCAGACGGTGGAGCCGACGGAGTTCGCGGAGCAGACCGGGTATTGAGGGGCAGCTCATTCTGCGGAGGTTGGTTCGCCGGAAACACCCTCGGAACTCTTCAGGAACCGGTAGAATTCCGAGTCTGTGGAGAGTATCAGCGTATCTCCCTGATTAATGCTGGCTTCGTAGGCTTCAAGGGTCTTCTGGAACTGGAAGAAACTTCTGGCTTCGTCATTGGCGTTGTAGGCATTGGCGTAGATCTTGACGGCTTCTGCGTCAGCCTCGCCTCGGATCTGCTGCACCTGACGGTAGGCGTCGGAAGTGATCTGTTTGAGTTCCCTTTCCTTCTGACCAATGATCTTCGCCGCCTCGCCCTGACCTTCAGAGCGGTAGCGATCGGCGATGCGGTTCCGTTCGGCTTTCATCCGGTTGAGAATCTCCCGCTTGACATCCTCGCTGTAATTGAGGCGCTTGAAACGGAAATCGAGCAGCTCGATTCCGACCTCCTCGAGTTTGGGCTTGGCCATCTGGAGGATTTCGGATTCGAGGGCGCTTCTGCCGACACTGAACTCGGCGAGGTCGCCGGTGCTCTGGTTGTCATCCTGATCCTCGGAATCAACGGACGCCTCGCGCTGTTCAGAGCGGATGAGTTCCACGAGGTTGTTGGCGGCAACCACACTGCGTGCCGCCCCGTCGAGCACGTCGTCCAGACGGGTCTGGGCTCCGTTGACGTTGTTGACACTCTGGAAGAACAGAAGCGGGTCGGTAATTTTCCAGCGTGCGTAGGTGTCGATTTTGAAAAGCTGCTTGTCCTTGGTGGTGACGTCATTGGCCAGTCCATCCCACTCCAGAAAACGCTTGTCGAAGACCGTGGTTTTCTGGACGAAGGGCAGTTTGAAATGAAGGCCGGCTTCGGTGATGGGCTTGCCGACCGGTTTACCGAACTGGGTGATGAACACCAGTTGGCGCATGTCGACGACGAAGAGGCTGTTGCTGACGACAATGAGCAGCGCCACAACGCCTATTATGATAAATTGAGGTCCTTTGTTCATGGTCTCTCGGGAAATCCTTTGGAGTGAATGTCGGTGATCCGGTCAGGCTTTACTGCTTGTCGAGGTTGAGCAGCGGAAAGACACCGCTGCCTTCTGAATCGGTGATGTACTTGCGCCCGGTCTGCTGCATCACTTTTTCCATGGTCTCGAGGTACATGCGTCGGCGGGTGACTTCAGGGGCTTCCTTGTAGGCTTTGTATATTGCCATGAACCTGTCGGCATCGCCCTTGGCGTTGTTGACACGCTCAATGGCATATCCCCTCGCCTGTTCGAGCATCTGTTCCGCTTCACCCCTGGCTCTCGGAATAGCCTGGTTGTATTCCTGCATGGCCTGGTTGATCTGCGTCTGTTTCTCCTGCTGGGCCTTGTTGACAGCGTCGAAAGCCGGCTTGACGTCCTTGGGCGGATTCACGTCCTGGAGAAAAATCCCTTCGATGCGCACACCCATTTCATAGCTGTCGCAGAGATTCTGAAGTCTGTCCTTGGTGACGGACTCAATTTCTGCACGACCGGAAGTCAGCACCTCATTGACCGTGCGGTCGCCAATGACCTGGCGCATCACCGCTTCATTCATCACACGGAAGGTCGCCCGGTGGTTTTTGACCTTGAAGAGGTAATTGGTGGGGGGCGACTGAATCTTGTACTGAACGACCCACTCGACGTCGGCGATGCTGAGATCACCTGTGACGATAAGACTTTCTTCGTCGTATTCACGGGACTCATAGGCGGTCTGAACGCCTGACTGCCGTGTGCGGAATCCGAATTCCTCCTTCTGCTGAATCGTGACCTTGACCTTCTCGACGGTCTGGATGCCGAAAGGGAGCTTGAAATGGAGACCGGGGCCGACTGTCTCCGAATACTTGCCAAGGAACAGCACCACGCCCTCCTCGTCGGGCTGCACCTTGTACCAGGAGGTCATGAATATGCCGATCACGACCAGTATGACCACAATGGGAATGAGGGCCTTGGGGATCGCCAGCACATCCATGCGATTGACTTGGGAGGGGTTTTCTCCTGAAGATGCATCCATGGACTCCAGTATGGCAAATGCCGACATGCAGGTCAAACTGCCGGTGCTCTATGATTCAGCCTGTGCCGGGTACCATCAGCCGGGACACCCGGAAAGACCGCAGCGTGTGCTGGCATCCCGCGAGCACCTCGGCAGACAGAAGGATGTGGCCATCGAATGGCTGACTCCTGAACCTGCCGCCGATTCCCCTCTTCTGCTGGCCCACAGCCAGGAATACCTCGACGGGCTGTCCAATCCGGATGCCGATTTCGACGGCGACACGCCGGCATACCCGGACATCGACGCTCACGCCAGGCGATCGGCCGGGGCATCCCTCAATGCTCTGGATCTGGCAATCGAGCGTGGAAGGTCGTTTTCCATGATGCGTCCTCCGGGGCACCATGCGACACCTTCCCGCGCCATGGGCTTCTGTTACCTGAGCAATATAGCAATCGCCGCCCTGGTGGCCAGGCAGCGTGGATTTCAAAGTGTCGCCATCCTGGATTTTGACGTTCACCACGGGAACGGAACAGAAGCCGTGGTCAGGGACTGTGCCAACATCTGGTTCGCCTCTGTCCATCAGTCGCCATGCTATCCGGGGACAGGCCTCCGGGACGTGGGCGACAACTGCTTCAACTACCCCGTCCCGCCCCGCACACACGCTCAAAAGCATCTCGAAGTCATCGAGTCGGCGGCCGGGCGGCTCCGGGAAAAAAATCCCGACATTCTTCTCGTTTCAGCAGGATTTGATGCCTACAAAGGGGATCCCATCGCCCAGGAATCCCTTGAAATCGATGATTTCCACACGATAGGCCGCATGATCCGCAGCTTCAATCTGCCGACTGCCAGCATCCTCGAAGGTGGCTACTCCGATGACCTCCCACTCCTGATCCACGCCTACCTCAAGGGCCTCACCAATCCCTGAATCCACCTCCACCCGCATGGTGCCATGCACCTTTTTCCTGCGATTTCCAGGAATAAGGTGCATGGCACCGGGCGAAACGAATCCGCCGGGAGCGCCGGGTGACAGGCTCCTTCTTCCTGAATAAAGGTGCATGGCACCGCTTTCTGCGACTGGGTGACAGGCTCTTTTTTCCTGTGAAATTCAGGAATAAGGAGCATGGCACCTGGTGAGGCGGGGGATGTTTCGGGTCGCAATCCCTGAGTGGGGACGTATGGTCTGTGCATGAATGTCTTTCTCTGCAGCGAGTGCAGGAACCCGGTTTTTTTTGAGAACACCAGATGTGAGAAGTGCGGGAGCCTGCTTGGTTTTGAGGCTGGAGAGGGAGCAATGGTGTCACTTCTGATTCGGGACAACTTGCTGGTTAAGGCGGCCGGGACGGAGACGGATGGGCGCTACCGGTATTGCGACAATCATGCATTTCAGGCGTGCAACTGGATCATCCCGCAGGATTTCCCCAACATGCTTTGTCGGGCATGCGAACTGAACGAAACCATTCCGGATACAACCAATCCGGGTCATCTTGAGGCATGGCAGCAGATTGAAGTGGCCAAGCACCGGCTGGTGTACAGCCTGCTGCGTATGAATCTGCCGCTGAGGAACAGGCACGCCGACCCGCAGAATGGCCTTGCTTTCCGTTTTTTATCGGATCAGGCCCCCACCCCGCACTCGGGGCCGGTGATGACGGGGCACTCCCAGGGAGTGATCACCATCAACATCGCGGAGGCGGACTCGATACACCGGGAAGTGACGCGCCGGCAGCTTGGCGAACCCTACCGGACACTCATCGGGCATTTCCGCCATGAGATTGGCCATTACTACTGGGATCTCCTGATCAAACCCGACGGCGTGAATCTCGCCGCGTTCCGCAACACTTTCGGCGATGAGCGGGTTGATTATTCCATGGCACTCCGGAACTATCATCAGTACGGAGCCCCGGGGAACTGGCAGGGCAATTATATCAGCGCCTACTCGACCATGCATCCATGGGAGGACTGGGCGGAGATCTGGGCTCACTATATGAACTTCATGGACCTGCTGGAAACGGCTTCAGCCTTCGGGATATCGGTCAATCCGTCCTTCGATCAGGATGGATCTCTTTTCATGGAGGCGGACATTGATCCATACAGCCCCATTGACTTCGACACGCTGTATCACAAGTGCCTGCCGCTTCTCTCAGCCGTGAACAGCCTGAACCGAAGCATGGGGCAGCCGGATCTCTATCCCTTTGTCGTTCCGCCGCCTGTCCGTGAAAAGCTGGCCTTTGTTCACGGGATCGTCCGGAGGATGTCCTGATCCCGCCGGGCCAACCAGAGATTCGGCATCTCCCGCCGGGTCTCCACTCATCGGATGGCGCCGAAAGCAGCGAAGCACGAGTTCTTGTGCAGGATTTCCGTGTGCCTGAACCCGACGCGCCGAAGGAGATCGAGCTGCCAGGACACCGGTCTTGGGGAATCCTCGAGTTCGATATAATCAAAGACCCTGCGCCGGTATTCTGGGCCGCCTCTGGATTCCAGATAATCACCATACCGCCGCCACATGAGCTGGTGGATAGCGGAATTCTCATGTGACACGAGGTCAGTGATCCAGAATGACCCTCCGGGACGGAGACTTTCGAAGACCATCCTGAAAGCATTTTCCCAATCCCTGTCCTCGCGGAGGTGATGGAGGACAGCGGCGGCAATGACGACATCAAAGGATCCACTGGCCGGCCGGTATTCACGGAAGTCCCCCTGCCATACGTGCACCGCATCGGACCTGCCTGTTGAGGCAACCCGCTGATGCGCGCGTTCCAGCATCGGGAGACTGAGATCGACCAGGTGGGTTTCGAATCCTTCCGGGCAGTAATCCAGAAGTTTGAGGGTGTTGTTTCCGGCTCCGCATCCGATATCGAGAACCCGGCGAATGGGTGATGTAGCCGCGACAGCAGCCCTTGAAATCAGCTCCATTGCCAGCGGCGCATCCACCGTCGCCTCCTGCCCGGTTTCAAGATTGGAGAACCGTTCGACATCCGCATCGAAACGGGCGCGAATCTCGTCAATACTCGACTTGCCTTTCACAGACCGATGATGGCTGTGAAAGGGTTCAAGGGGAACGGAAAAAATTTACTCCGCCGGGGGGATGAACCGGAAAAAGAAAGTCGGAGCTGCTTCATTGACAGGCAGAATGAAGACTCCATCCTCGACGGCTTCAGGCTCGACCGGCGACCATGTTTTCAAGTCGGAAGATCCTTCCAGTGAATATCCATCGAGGCTGGCAACGCCCAGGCGTGCTCTCAGGCTGCCATCGGCATCCATCCGGATACTGACGAGATTTCCATGAGCCCGAGACCATGTGAACCCAAGTAGAAATGGTTCACGGACAACACCATCAGTGTCGACCACGCGAAGCTTCAGGACATTCTCACCGTCCACGAAGGAGTCATGGGAAATGGCGAAGCTGAATTCAGGACCGAAGCCACTTTGGATCGGCTGGTCATTCAGGTAAACAAAGAGCGCGGGAGGAGGCCCATCACTGTCTGTGGCATACCCACTCAGCACAAGAGTGACATCTCCCCGGTATGAATCCGCTTCGGGCCGGGCGGTCAGCTCAACGTGAGGAGGCATGGATGTGCCATCGACTATTGATGGAGCATCATTGAGAATCCATTCCCTGAGCAGGTCAACAGCAGCATGGTTGACCTTGTAGGTGGCCAGCGGCGGCATGTGATAGGGTAGAAGATTATCGAGACGACGGACCATGATGGACCGGCCCGGGTCGCCGGGAGCAATGATACTGGCATCGGGGATACCAAGCATTTCCAAAGGAGGCACTCCGATAATCCCGCGCAGTTCAAATGGAGTATCGAACCGTGCATCCCATGTTGAGCGGGCTGCCTGACCGGGGTGACAATAGGCACAGTTCACTGCCCAATAGGCACGAACCCGATGTGACAGAGAGAAGCGACTGTCGTCCAGTGCCGGCCATGAGGGGGTTTCAGAGCCCGCTGGCTGTGAAAGAATTCCGAGATCCAGAAATACCGCCATTTGACTGAGGTCCTCTGCGTCCGCCGCATTTCGGTTGAGCTGCGGGGGAATAAATCCAAGGATTCCACCATCCGCCTGATCATTGTGACAAATTCGACATTCATTCTGTGAGGGGAACCTCCACGTGAATGGATCCATGACACCATCAAGATCCGGCCATGAGACCGTATCGGTCACCCCGTCAGGTGGGACGAGTTCAGCTTCAGTGCCTTCAGCATTCCACCGGTATGTGAATCCATAGACACCATTGCCCTGAGTGACCAGGAAACGTGTTTCGAGCCGGCGCGGGCCTGTTGGCGTAGGCATGTCGAAGTGCTTTACGAAGGCAATACCAGCGTCAACGGACTGCCATCTGGATCCCACTGGAACAAAGCTCAAGTCGGGTTTCAGGCCGACGACCCATCGCCTTTTTGTGGCGTCATCAGACCAGAATGGGTGATTTACAAAGTATTCGGTGGCTTCGGTGGTCACCGACAGGTCGTCCATGTTGGTAAAGAAACCGACTCCACTGAGTTGCTCCTCAAACGGGCGGGGATCTTCCGGTGTGGTGCGAACAAGACGCAGGACAAGACCTCCGAGTGTAGTGGCGAGAATTTCTCCTGTGGAATGGTCAATTCCAAGCGAGGTGACACCGGGTTGCTGAAAAGGTTTTTCGACAGAAAAATTCTGATTGGCGAGCAGGCTTCCGAGTTCATTCCAGATCCTTTCGCGCTGGACTGAAGGCAATTCGGAGCCGGACTGGATGGAGTGAAGCAATCTGGCCAACTCAGTGCGGGCGGCCTCCGGCCATGAATCAACCGGCTGAGAGATATGGGGGATGACAGATTCAGGCAGGCCATCGGCCCCGGCATAATCGAAGGTGGAAAGGTGAAGCCCCAGTCGGCCTATCTGGGCTCCGACACCGTGGTTGAACTGCAGTGTGGCCCGGAAGCGTGATTCCGGCCCTGCCGTCTGTCCGTCCGCAAATGGAAAACGAGCCCAGTGCGGTTCATCAAATCTGTCGTATATGGCCCATCCGGAATCCGGATTGGTATCAATGGAGGCGGAGGGGTGATAACCCTGACGGAAAAAACTCGCGTAAGGCTGCAGGAGGGTTACTGAAGTCCATTCCGACCGGGGATCCGGCTGGAATTCAATGGCAATGTCAGTAAGGATGAATTCCCCGGGAATGGCATGGTTCTCCCAGTAGGCTCCCGGACCGCCACCCGGCAAGGATGGATGCGGGAGAGCATCAAGCTGCATGGCCCGGATGACTCCGGTCGTGGACGGTGAGAATTCGACAGTCACGGTATCCGTCCATGGAGCCATGCCCTGAAGCAGCCAGGTGCCGTCACCAAGGGGAGCATAGAGACTGCCGGATGCTGTATCAATTCTGATATCGGGCTGAAGCGTCCATGAATTGAGGTAGGACACCCGAAATGACTCCAGCTCCTCCGTTGCGATGCTGATGTCGTCAGGAATCCCCTTCAGGTCTTCCAGGTCTCCCAACAGCTCCTCAACCTTGGCCTTGAGCTCAGAACCATGGTAACGCAGGACACCGAACATTCCGGAACCGTAGTCATTGTATATATAGCTTCCATCGAGTTCCGGATACAGATCGCCGCGGTAAAAGACGCCTCCGGTCACTGAATTGCCTTCATCACGACCGTAGTGATGAAGTGGGGGGAGGTAGCTGGAGAGACCGACTGAGTCTCCTTTGAACGGCAAATTCCCCTCAAGCCTCGACCATCCATAATTGGCGCCGGGAACGCCGATATTCACTTCCTCCACGCGCCCCTGGCCGACATCATTGATAAAAAAGGTGTCAGTCTGTTGGTCATAGCCGAATCGCCACGGGTTGCGGAGGCCGACCACAAAAAACTCGGTTCGTATTCCGTCCTGATTCACCGGCTGGGAATTAAATCCTGTCACCCCAACGAACGGGTTGTCAGCCGGGATTCGGTATTCCCCGATAATCGCCGGATGGGGATTGGGAAGGAGATTTTCCGGATTATTGTCGACGTCAATTCTCAGGATGCCGGAGAAGAAATCCCCGTCGATACGCTGACCGTTTTCGAAAGGGTCACCGGATCCACCTTCATCGCCCACACCGACGTAGAGATAGCCGTCGTTTCCGAACAACAGCATTCCGGCATTATGCCAAAGGTCCTGATCAGGCTGGGAGATGAGTATACGTTCGGAAAATTCGGTCGTCACTCCGTCGGTTACTTCAGAAATGGTGAATTCAGAAAGTCGGTCGACGAGGGTGGCATCATTATCTGGCTCGAGAAGGGTGTTATAAGTGATGAAGAGTTTTCCATTCACGGCATACCGGGGGTGGAAGGCCATGCCAAGCAGTCCGACCTCTCCGTAACGGCCCCGGGGTTCAACACGAACCACCCCGCTTAGATCAAGAAACAGGGTCCTGGATAGACCGTCATCGGTCAGCCGCCAGATTCGTCCGCTGTGTTCGACGACGTAGGCATTGTCTGAACCGCCTTCAGGCTCGAAGACAGTCTGAACAGGTCTGTCGAAAATCTGCCCACCAAACGCTGGCTCGAAACGATAGGAAGGATTGGGATTTTCAAGTGGGATCTTCAGGGACTCATTGAATGGCATCCCTGCACGTGCCATCAAAGGCAGAAAAAACGCGAAAGAAACGAGGACGAATGGAGAGAACCGGATGAGAGCTGAGCTTGATCGACGGGGTTGATGGTCGTTGCAGAGTCCGGCTGTGGCAGAATTGTTACTGCATAACTTCGTCACTGAATTCACCTCACGAAATTAGATTTCGGATGATGAGATGTCAAACGGAAGGATCGAAGCAGAAGGTCGCGGGCGGGGGCTTTCAGTCACCGTGAAAATTTGCCGGAGTGGCACCAGGAGCGGAGTTCGACGGCTTGACGCGTGGACGGGTGGCGTAGACAGGTGCGTACTGCAGCATGACTGCAGCGGAAAAAAGGAAGACCGTCATCCTTGTGCGGGGATACTCCGGGGCAATGAGGAACATTTCCATGAAACAGCCGGCTTCGGCCAGCGCCATCCCGATAATCATGACCGGCAGCAGTGTGTTGAAGTCATGGAATCGCGGGAGCACCACCCAGCGGATCACCAGTGAAGCCAATGGCAGGGAAAGAGCCACCAGACCCATTGGCATGGGAAAGGATGTTTCCGATTCACCGGAGGGGAACCCACCTCCGACGAGAAACTGGATGAAAAAAATTCCACTGAAGATGGATGCCCAGATGATCCAGAGGATCAGGGGTTGAGGCAGGGCGTTCGGCTGGCTGGAAGCGGTGGATGACATGAACGGCTTTGTTTCTGTTTGTTCCTGAGAAGTAAGGTCGGAATAATCGGGAAAAAATAAAGGATCGCTCAGGTCGATTTGCGGCGGTGGATTGAAATTCCGATGAGACCGAGGACAAATGCCGCGACGGTGAGAGCCAGAAAACAGGCGAGGACATGGGCAAATCCGGCACCGAAGTGGAGGACGAGGCTGATGATGCCGGGCCCGAGTGCGGTGGAGAAGATGGCGAAGGTATTGGCGAAACTCTTGATGGAGGCGATGTGTCGGGTGCCGTAGATTTCCGGCCACAGGGCGGCGCCTGTGACGCCGGCGAGTCCCTGGCCGAGGCCGAGAAGGAGATAGCTCATGAAAGGCACCCATGTTCCATCATGGATGAGAGGGAGTCCTATCGCCACCATCACCGGGAGCAGGAAGATGGAATACATGCGCACGGCTGAATACCTGTCCACCAGCGGTCCGGCGGTGAGGGAGAAAAGGAGTCTGCCGGCGCCAAAGCCGATGAAGGACCGCACCATCAGTCCGAGGTCCCATCCCCTCCACGCGGCGATGCCGTCCTGATTGAGGATCACGCCTGTGGCGACCATGGGAAGAATCATCATGGACGGCATCAGGAGATAAAACCTTGGATCGCTGAAAACCATTCCGCGGGTCCATGCCGGCTGATCCGGCCTGTCAGCAGGATGCTCGCTGTCCTCCTTTTCCGCTTCACCCCTGTCCATCACCCTGTCCTGCGCAGGGATGAAGAACGGTGGAAGGACGACCACCACAATCAGGACCAGAAGCGATACGGCAACCCACGAAAGCCGCCATCCTCCGGCCTGAATCAGCAAGGGCATGACGACGGGGAAAATGATCTCCCCGAGGGAGAATCCGATTGAGGTGAGGCCCAGTGCCTTACCGCGGTGGCTGTGAAACCATCGGACCATGGCAGTCTGGGCGGAGAGACCCATCATTCCCTGCCCGAGGAAGCGCACCAGAAAAAGGGTGAGACACCAGAGAGGTGTCCAGTAGGTGAAACACATCAGGAAAGTGGCGAGAGCCAGGCATCCGCCGACTATGCGGACACCGCGCAGTGAACTGCAGCGATCCAGCAGTGGGCCGGCAAAATTGATGGTCACGGCGCTGAGCAGGGTCGCTGAAGCATAGAAGATATTGTAGAAGGAGTCCCCCATCCCCAGCGAATCCTTGAAATGCCCGGAATACATCGACAGGAAAAATGTCTGTCCGGGGCTGGAGAAGAACTTCACCGTGAGGCCGAACAGAAGGTAGGCCGGAAACTGTTTGAAGAATTTGAAATAGTTCATTTCATGCCGGGGACTGCAGATTCGGGGGCGCCGGCCATAAGGATCGCGGAAACACCCCGCCCGCCCCGAAGGAAACCAGGCTGCCACCATCCAATCCGGGAGCCGGGTCAGGGCAGAACGCCGGGAGCGACTGGTGTTCTCCGGGCATTGTCAATTGTGCTGAATACCCGCACAGCGCGCCGGAGCAGCTGGCAGGCACTTCGCGACCTGGAAGAATGAGAGATCTGTGATCTGTCAGGGGAAAGTCCGCAGGGTCGGGTGATAGTCCTGGATGGCCTTGACTGTGTAGCCGGAATCGCGGATTGCGCGGATGCCGTCGATGGCGGCCTTGGCACTGCTGATAGTGGTGATAATCGGAGTGGCGGTGTAAACCGCCGTGGTCCTGATTTTTATCTCATCAGCCCGGGGAATCTGTCCTGACGGTGTATTGATCACCAGGTGCAGTTCATTGTTCTTGAGGAGGTCAATGGCATTGGGCCGCCCCTCCTGCAGCTTGTGAATGCGGGTGACGGGGAGGCCGGCTTCTTCGAAGACTCTGGCGGTCCCGGAAGTTGCAACCAGTTCAAATCCCAGATCACAGAAGGCCCGTCCCAGATCCTCGACTTCCTTCTTGTGGTGATCGGCGACGGAGATGAAGACTTTTCCGGAGAGCGGCAGCGCGGAGCCGGCGGCCATCTGGGATTTGGCATAAGCGGTGCCCAGATCATGGTCCAGACCCATGACTTCGCCGGTGGAACGCATTTCAGGCGAAAGCAGGATGTCCTGTCCGCGGAATTTCACAAAGGGGAAAACCGATTCCTTGACGGCGACGTGTTCGGGGATGACTTCGCTGGTGAACCCGAGTTTCTCGAGGGTTGTGCCGGTCATGACGCGGGCCGCCAGTTTTGCCATGGGAATACCAATGGCCTTGCTGACAAACGGGACCGTTCGTGAAGCCCGCGGGTTGACTTCGAGGACGTAGACAATGCCGTCCTTGACGGCGTATTGCACATTCATCAGGCCGATCACCTTGAGTTCACGGGCCATTGCGTGGGTGTGCTTCCGGATGGTGTCGATTGTTTCCCCGGAGAGCGTATGAGGCGGCAGGACCATGGCGGCATCGCCTGAGTGGACACCGGCGAATTCAATGTGCTCGAGCATGCCGCCTATGACAACCGTTCCACCGGTCGCCGGGTCATCGAACAACCCGACATCCGCTATCGCATCCACATCGACCTCGACAGCATCCTCAAGGAACTTGTCCACCAGAACCGGACGCTCGGCGGAAGCCTCAACGGCCTCCCTCATGTACTGCTTCAGTTCCTCATCCGAATAGACAATCTGCATGGCCCGGCCACCGAGAACAAAACTCGGACGGACGAGCACCGGATATCCGAGTCGTCCAGCGGCCTGGAGAGCTTCCTCCTCATTGACGGCGAGACCATTGGGCGGCTGGGCAATATTCAGTTTCTCCAGCATCCGGGCGAAAAGCTCGCGGTCTTCGGCAATTTCGATGCTTTGAGGCGATGTGCCGATGATGTTGATGCCGTTGGCCTGAAGTCCCAGAGCGAGGTTGAGAGGTGTCTGACCGCCAAACTGGGCGATGGCTCCCCAGCACCCTTCACTGCGGTAGATATTGAGAACATCCTCAAGTGTGAGGGGCTCAAAATAAAGGCGGTCGCTGGTGTCGTAGTCAGTGGAGACGGTCTCCGGGTTGGAATTGACCATCACGGTCTCGAATCCGGCGTCCTTGAGGGCAAAAGACGCATGCACGCAGCAGTAGTCGAACTCGATTCCCTGACCGATCCGGTTCGGGCCGCCACCGAGGATCATCACTTTGCGGCGGTCAGAGGAGCGGGCCTCATTGTCGCTGTCGTCGTAGGTGGAGTAGAAATACGGCGTGTAGGCCTCGAACTCAGCAGCGCAGGTATCGACCAGTCGAAAACTTGGAACGATGCCGTTTTCCTCGCGAAAGCGGCGAATTTCATCCTCTTTTTTCCCGGTCAGGTTCGCAATCTGCCGGTCGGAAAATCCAAATTTCTTGGCCTGGGCAATCAGTTCTTTGTCCATAGTAGGCATTGCGGCGACCTGTCAGGGGCGCAAACCGCATGACTTTCCATCAAAGCCCAAGACAAGATCCCGATCAAGCAGGAACCGAAACGCTCATCCAAAAATTCAACGCCTGCGACGGAACCCGTGGTTCCGGACCATACCGGGATCAGTCATTTTCCGTGGCCTGACGCACTTCACTCAGCCGCTGATAGTATCTGTCCACCCAGCGGGAAAATTCCGTGGGAACCGGATCGCGGTCGACGGGGACCAGCTCGGTTTCCTCGCTGCGGCGAAGGGCAAGAGCTTCGTCCACCAGCTGCTTGAGTTCAACCATTGGCTCGAGTACATCCAGTCTGACCAGGTCCCACTGCGGTTCCTTGCCATTGCGCTTGAATTCGCGACGGATCTGTCGGGCCCGCTCATTGATCTGCGCGGCACGGTTGCTCAGCTCCTCATCAAAGACCATGTCCTCGACTTCCTCGAGGCTTCGGGACCATTGCTGAAAAAGCTCGCCGGTCAGGGGGCCGGTGGTGCGCGGGGAATCCATGCCTCCACCGCCATTCAGGAACTCCTCGGAAAGGAAAAATGGCTGATCGCCGCCGCCGCCGCCACCTGGCTGGCTGCGGGGATTTTCATCCTGTGGATTCTGATTCTGTCCGGGGGACTGCCCGCCGGCCATGCGCCGCTGGCTCTCAGCATCCTGATTCTGTCCGGGCTGCCTGGACTGCTGTCCCTGACCGCCGCCCTGCTGTCCGTCCTGCGGCTGTTGAGCCTGCCCCTGGCCGCCGGCCATCTGCTGATCGGATTCGGAGTCATCGGGCCTGCCCTGGCCCTGGCCCTCACCAGGTTCCTGACTTTGGCCCCGGCCATCCGCTGTCTGCTGATTTTCATCTCGGGGATTTCCGGATCCTGGCTGCTGGCCCTGAGGGGAATCCTGGGCTTCACCTCCCTGGCGGCTGGTACCGGGCTGCGACTCATCTCCACCCTCCTGCTGATTGGAAGCCAGCTGACGCACTTCGGACTCCAGGTCTTCGCGAAGTCTCTCCAGCTGACGGCTGGCCGTCTCGAGAGCGGCACTTTCGTCGCCGAGTACTTTCTCGACGGCTTCCTGGACACCCGAAACAAGATTGGACATCCCTTCTTCAGTCATGTCATTGAAATCATCGGCCATGGTGAGAAGTCCGCGCTCAACCAGATCGCGGGCGGACTCCATTGCCTCTGAAAGCTGGTCCTGACTGACCTTGCGCAGGGTGTCGTAAAGCGCTTCGGAAAGCAGCGGCTCGACAGACTCGGATTCCTCGGATATGCGCTGCATCTGCTCGAGGATCTGTTCCAGTGACTCAGTCTGCTGGTTCATTGACTCGGCGAGCTGCTGTTCCTCCTGACTGCCTGAGAGGGATCCGGATGTTGACTGCTCCAGTTCCTTGATCTGGTCATTGATCTGCTGCTGGCGCTGGTCGAGTTCGCGGGTGCGGTTGGCCAGGTCGCGGATTTCATCGGTGAACTCACTGGCGGACCGCTCCCGGAAATCGCGCCGAAGCTCGTCGATGGTCTGTTCGGCGCGTGTGCCTTCATTTCTCGCCTGAGTCAGCTGGCCTTCGTTAATCGCCTCCTGAATCTGTTCCATGGACTGGCGGGCCTGATCAAGCTGTCGCCGGGTTTCCTGCATCTCGCGGGTGGGGGCTTCAGCCATGCGCTGCTCCGCCTCATCGAGACCGCGCATCAGCTCGCGCTGTTCTTCCTGAAGCTTCTGGAGTTCGCGGCGAATCTTTTCCTTCTCCTCCTCGGTGGACGCCTCGCGCAGGGCCGCCTCGAGTTCCTGCAGGCGTTCATTGAGATCGAGCTGTCGCTGGGCCAGATCGCGGAGCTTGTCCAACACGTCAAGGCGGGCCTCCTGCTCCGGAGTGGCAGCGGCCTGCGCCTGGCTCTGGGTCTGGTAATTATTCTCGTTCTCCCGCATGTTCATCTGGTTGAGCTGGGCCTGTGACCGGCTGGACTGGCCACCGCCACCACTGTTGGACTGCGACTGGGAGACTTCGCTTTCATTGGTGTCAAAGAAGCGGTTGAGGCCCTGAAGCGCGCTGTTCTCCGAAGGGATGGCTGAGCGGAGATCCGCCAGACTCTGGCTTGTCTCGGCCTTCCTGAGGCTTTCAATCGCTGTTTCCATGGCACTGGAGATATTCTCAATCACCGGGACGTCGTCCTCGGTGGGGTTCATCTCCGCCAGCTGCATCTGGAACATCTGAAGCGCCTGTTGCTGGGACTCCCGAATGACGGCCGCCTCGGTGGCTATGTCGCCGTCCCGCCCTCCCTTGAAGGTATTCCAGGTCGCGGTGATGACGTTTTTCTGAATTTCGAGAATTTCCCCGCCGGGTCCGCCGGACTGCTGGCCACTCTGTTGCTGCTGCTGTTGCTGGTTCTGCTGCTGATTCTGCCCCTGCCGGAAAATCTCCTCGAACTCGCGGACAGTGATGAAGAAGAGATCACTGTAGGAGCGACGTTTCTGTCCGCTGGCGTCAAGGTCATCCGCCCAGGCCGCAAGGACCAGCATGTCGCCGCTCTCAACCTCCTCTGCCTCCATGTTCAATACATGTTCTAAGGAAGCACCGGCATAAGTTGTGGCGGGTGCCCCGGCTGCGGGCTGATCCCCATTGTCGCCGGGTCCGATTATTTTCCCATCCGCGGAGAAAGTTAATTCCCGTGGGTCTGCTCCCGGTTTTTCGATGATGAGGCCGTGACCGGTCAGGCCCATGTCATCCTCGACCGTGGCCGCGAGTGAAAGCTCCTCAATCGGGGTCACTTCAATATCATTGCCGGGTCTTGTCCAGCGGAACTTCGGTTTCTCATTGCGGATGACTTCGATGCGGATGTTGGTATAAAGCTTGTTGCGTCGTCCTTTGTCGTCCTCCAGCACAAGACGGTATTTTGCTGAATCCTGCAGTTCGGTCTCCCATGTCCACAGCAGCGGGTTGTCAGGGGATTTGAGGAGGGCGATCTTCAGTCTTTCATCCTCGGCACGCTGGTCATCCCGCCCGCGCGGCTGCTCGACCAGCATGGCTGATTCAAGCGGCTTGTTGGCGTAGAATTCATAGCGCAGAGCCGTTCCCTCCATGGCGGTGACATTCAGAGTGTCGGAGATCAGCTTGTCCTCCATGTCCATGTGATCCGGGAAGGAAAGTCTGGCATCGGCCCGCACCAGCAGCGGGAACTCAAACACGGTGAGACGGTATGGCCCCTGCGACCGTCCATCGTAAATGACCCTGTAGGAGCTGTCGTTCTGGATATCAGGGATGTTTGTTCCGAAGACCGGGTCATTCAGGTTCTTGGCGAGTTCGAGACGGTTTGTCTGTCCGGCAATATCGACAACCTCAAGCCATGCGCGGTCGGGAACGGCGTCGTCCTTGAAGCGGGCAATCACCGGGACACTGGTGCCCTTCTCCACCTCGGCATTCCCGGGGCTGACCCGGATGCCATAGGACTCGAAGACCTTCACCAGCTGGGGGCGAGGTGTGTCCCACACGACTGTTTTCCACAGCGGAAACAGAAGGCCCAGCAGAAAGGCGGTCTGGACAACACCGGCGAGAGCCAGATCCTCGCGGCCGATCAGGGGCTTCCATGAGGCACGGCTCCGGGCATGGATGACGGACTGCTCGAGCCTTTCCCGTATGACACCGCGGATACCGGTGTCGGATTCATCCAGCTCGGCGAGAGCGCTGAGGACATCTTCAATTTCCGGATTCCGCTTTTCGAGTCCACGGCAGATTTGAGCGGCATCCGGTTCCCAGCTGCGGTTGGCAAACCAGAAGACCAGCGCGACGAAGGCGGCCCCGCCCCACACCCACGTGGAGGGGAAAAACTGCATGAGGATGATACCGGCTGCCCAAATGATCGAGAGCCCGATCCATCCGCGGAGTCTTACGGCATCCCTGATTTCACCGGCGACGAGTCGGCGGCGGATGTGCACGGAAGGCGATGAGTGGCTTTCTTCAGTCATACTGTGGATTCTCCTGCGGGAATGGCGGCCTGCCGGCGGGAGGTCCATCCGGCGAGCCATGTCTCAAGGATGAGGATCGCAGCCACAATGGCCACCACCCACTTCCAGTTTTTCTGTGCGGATTCGACTTCTGTGTCCTTCTTGGTTGCCGCGAGCTCGGCTGCGGCACGGGCCTGCTCGGAATCACGCTCCTCCACATCAACCGGGTTGAGCGGAACGCCAAGGGTTTCCAGCTGCGCAACTGCGGACGGTGAGCAGAGAGATTCACGGGGATCCAGGTTCACCGGTATGGCATACTCCCCGCGCGGGCCCGCTACGGTCACAAGGCCGGGAATTTCGAGGCCGGGGAATGATTCCCCCGCAGCCACTTCAATCGAACGGCCGTCGGGTGTCCTCAAAGCGACATCGGATTCAAAGGGCTTCCAGGCATCACCGATGCTGTACTGGCTGGATCCGGAACGCCAGGCGCCGGTGGACTGAGCCAGGGAAAGGAGAACAGGAAGGAATTTGGAGCTTCGGGCGAGGACACTTTCGCCGCTTTCCCATCCTGAAGTCATGATCCAGAGTCGGCCGTCACCCACGACAAACTCCACCAGCCACGGACTGTCCCCTTCGAGGCTGGCGACGACGCGGCCTCCCGCCGGTTCAACCCACGAAGCCGGCAGTTTGAGGTATCGGTAAAAGCCGACTTTGGAGAAATTGCTGAACTGCGGATCGCGGAAGGGCTGAAAGACAGGGTGGGTCCAGTCGATCTCCTCGAGCAGCACCATGGACCGGGAATTCTCCACAGTCACCGGACTTGTCATGACCGGAACAGTGGCAGTGGCTGTCGCAGTCCCATCTCCATCATTTTCCTGATCCGGTTCGACACCGGTGCCGAGAGCAAGCGCTGTGCGGACGGCATTGAATTCCTGTGGAGACCGTGGAAGCCAGAGAAAATCGACGCCCTGTTCGAGGCGCTGGCGGAGGTCGTCGAGATCCGGCAGGTCCTGAAGTCCTGCGCCAATCAGAAAATACTGAGCCCCGGCGACAAGGTCACTGATGGAGTCCAGAGGGGTGATGTCAACCGGCATGGACTCATCCGCACCAAAGGCCCTCTGCAGAAAAAAAGCCATGGTCCCGCTGGCATTCTCATCCCCCAGTCCGAAAGTCCTGATATTGAAGTTCCCGACTCGGGAGCCGGCCCAGTAGACAGTATTGTCAAAATTACTGGAATCCTCTCCCCGCAGTTCGAGCTGTCCGTTGGCCCAGTCAGTGGAATCCATGGGGATGCTGATGACGCGGCTGCTGCCGGCTGGGACCCGCACCGGGTAGCTTTTCTCATTCGGCGCGGCCCCGGCATCGGATTCCTCACCGGTCTGCGGTTCAACATTTCCGGATGTCTGCCCGGTCATGACCACCTGAAAGCTTTCATTCAGATTCTCCGCATCATTGGAGACCTGGACGCGGAGAAATCCAGGGCGGTCCGACTCCAGAAGTGCCAGTCCGGCATTGGGCGGTGCCTCTGAGCCGACAGAAACAAGGGCCACATCGACCAGCTCATTCCATTCGAAGCCCTGGACAGAATCAAGCTGGGCGCCCTTTTGAAAATCACTGATGAGGACGATGTGCCCGGCCACCTGACTGCCGCGGCTGCCGGTTTCGGCCATGCGGTCGTCCATGATCTGAGCCGCCTGGACGAGGGACGGTCCGAGGCGTGTGCTGCCGAATCCCGCAGGTGTCTGACGGATCAGCGCGTCGAAAGCGGATGTGGTTGTGGATGACTCCACAGGCTGCCAGTCCGCCAGAATCTCGAAATCCCCGTCGAAGGCGGCGAGGAGAGCGAGGTCACCGGGTCTGGATCCGTCGAGGGCCTCGCGGAGTGACCGGGCGACGGCATCATCCACGCCGTCCCGATTCATGCTGGCACTGCGGTCGACGACAATCATCCAGTGAGTCACCAGTCCACCGGGAGCAACCACCCGGTCATCGGTTCTGAGAAAGGGCCGGGCGAAGGCGAGACTGAGAAGCAGAATGACCAGACAGCGAAGCAGGAGAAGCAGCCAGTGACTGATCCGGCTCCGCTTGCTGAAAACGGGCGGATCCGGTTCGAGGAACATGAGGCTGCTGAAATCCTGGCGTTTCTCGGGAGACCGGCGGATGAGGTGAAAGAGAATGGGGCCGGCAATCGCGAGACCGCCGAGCATGAACAGGGGCGCCAGGAAGCTCACTTGTCACCTCCGGATGAAGATTCAACCACGGAGCCTGCAGTGGCCCGGGCGAGACCGGCCGGTTCACCAGCCAGCCAGCCGGGAGCCGCAGACTTGATCAGATGGTAGGCAAACTGGTCGACAGGCTGGGATGTGCTGACATGACACAGCCGGACTCCACCGGTGTTGCAGATACGGGAAAGTTTCGCCTGATGATCGGCGAAACGCCGCCTGTAGCGTTCGGCGGCCTGGCCGCCCTGGACGAAAATTTCCCTGCCTGTTTCCATGTCGCGCACCAGGAGGTTCCTGTCGCCGCGCCATTCGATTTCGGCCGGATCGAGGACCTGCACCATGATCAGGTCATTGCCGCGCGCTCTGAGAATCCCAATTTCCTTCTCGAGGCTGTCGAGGTTCCCGAGAAAATCCGAGGCGAGGATGACAAGACTGCGGTTGGCTATGAGACGGCCAATCTTCGCGACGGACCCGCCCAGATCGGTGGAATGCCCGGGTTCAGCCCCGTGCAGAACGCGAAGAAAATGCCTGAGATGACCGGTGCGGACCCGCGGCGGGAGGAAATCATGGACCGTGTCATCGAAACGGCAGGCCCCCACGGCATCACGCTGGCGCAGGAAAAAATATCCAACCGACCCCAGAAGCACCCGCGCGTAATCCAGTTTGTTGTATTCTCCCGAGGAGAAAGCCATGGACCGGCTCTGGTCGAGAAGAAGATAAGTCCGGACGTTCGTTTCCTCGCGGAACTTCTTGATGTAGTTGCGGTCGGATCGCGCGTAGAGCTTCCAGTCCAGATAGCGGGTGTCCTCTCCGGCAACGTAGGGGCGGTACTCGGTGAACTCGGCCGAGAAGCCGTGGTAGGGACTGCGGTGGAGACCGAGAAGAAATCCTTCGACGACGACCTTGATTTGAAGCTCAAGCGATTTGAGCTTCATGAGTGCCGAGGGGTCGAGCCAGCGGCTTTCGTGGTTACCGTTCTGAACCATGGAACGAGTCAGTCAGAGAAATCAGAGGTCATCGGCATCGGCTGAATCAGGCGGGAACCGTCACTTCCGCGAGGAGCCGGTCGATGATGGATTCCGCTTCAGCGCGGTAATTGAGGAGGATCCGGTGACGCAGGACCGGCCTGGCAAGGGCGTGGATGTCGTCGCGTGTGACGTGAACCCGCCCCTGAAGCAGGGCGCGGGCCTTGGCCCCGAGGATGAGACACTGGGGTGCGCGTGTGCCGGCTCCCCATCCGACCATCTCCTGCACAAAATCAGGTGCCACTTCGCTGGTGGGACGTGACCCGGAGGCCAGTTTCACAGCGTATCGGATCAGGTCCTCGGAGACCGGCACCTGACGGACCACCTGCTGGATTTCCATCAGCTGATCACCGGTGAACATGGGTTGGATTTGTGGCAGACCGGGCCCGGTGGTCTGACGGATGACTTCGACCTCCTCATCTTCCGGAAGGTAGTCCATGACGACATTGAAGAAAAACCGGTCGAGCTGGGCTTCGGGCAGCGGATAGGTCCCTTCCATTTCGACGGGGTTCTGGGTTGCCAGAACGAAGAACGGGAGTGGCAGCGCGTGGGTGGCACCGCCGGCAGAGACCTGTTTTTCCTGCATGGCCTCGAGGAGCGCGGCCTGGGTTTTGGGCGGGGTCCGGTTGATTTCATCGGCGAGGACGATATTGGCGAAGACCGGTCCGGGAACAAATTTGAGCCGCCGGCCTTCCGGGCCCTCCTCGAGCACCTCGGTGCCGGTGATATCCGCGGGCATCAGGTCCGGAGTGAACTGAATACGCTGGAACTCGAGATCGAACAGATCACCGATGGACTTGACCAGCAGGGTCTTGGCAAGTCCGGGAGCGCCGGTGATGAGGCAGTGCCCGCCCGCGAACAGGGATGTCATGATCTGCTCGACAACGTCGTGCTGGCCCACAATCACGCGGTGGATCTGGTCCAGAAGTTGGCCACGACTGGCAAGGATCTGATCCAGTTTCTCGGAGTTGCTTGAAAGATTTGGTGAATTATCCACAGGTTTCTGAGTTGGGTTGTCTATGCTGTGCCAGTGAATCGGGTCAGTGAGTCATGGCGTAAAAGATGATGTTGATGCCGAGAGGGTAGGCCTTTTTCTCCGAGAATTCCCGAAAAAAGTATTGGTATTCACCTTCGCGCTCCCACCCGTCACCGAGGTCTGTGTTGTGGCAGATCATGACCATGATGCGATCCTCGTCATCGAGGATTGCACGGTAATGGACATCGCGGGCACTCGGGCCCTTGCGCGGCTCCCATGTGATGCCGGTATACTGACTTTCCTGTCCCTGACCGGCATTGGGAATCTGCGGCAGCTCATCGAGGGTTTCACTGAGCGGAAAGACGGTGTTGAAAATTTCGTGATTGAGGTCGAGGTCGATGATTGGCCTGTCGGGGAAGACTTTCCCCATGGCCCGGGCGAATGGCTGCCATTCACTGTCCCCCCAGAAGTCATCCACCATCATGAATCCGCCATTGAGAAGGTAGCTGCGAAGTGCTTCGGTTTCCTCGGAACTCAGCATGATATCGCCTGGCTCGACCATGTAGATAAACGGATAATCCTGCAGGGCGTCGTCGGTGAGCCGGAGCGTGACGCCCTGCGGATCGACGGCCATCGATGTGATCTCCCTGAGCCGGTAGGCAAGGTTCAGATCCGCATCCGGGTAATCAATTCTCCATTTGGTGCCAAAATACCCGAAATCACCGGCACCACTGTCGTAGATGACCCGGGCAAAGGTGAAGACATCGGTGGTGAAGGCGGGCGGATTCTGCCACTGTGGCGAATCACTGATTTCGATGGATTCCCCGTCCCGGGTATTCCATCGCTGCGCCGACACCGACCCCACCCAGGCGAGTAAGGCCATCAGAGCACAGAGAACCGCGATGGCCAGTCGGCGGCGCGGTGTCGTTCCCGGCTCCTTCCGGGGGCCGGGGCTTGTCGCTGCATTCGCACTCGTATTCATGACGGGTGAGTCGGTATTTCAGCCATGATTCTCGGATGTTTCACCAAACACCAGTATCATTGACGCTTCTCGGGACGTTCTGGTTAAAGGGCTGTTTCGGCCGGCGGTTTACTTTGCTGTGATCCCCGGGATCCGGCGGGATTGTCCCTGTCGCTGTAGGGGGAAAGTTCCTCCCCGCGGGCTTCGGGCTTCTGCCATTCAAGGAAGGCACTGAGGGCTGCGCGATGCCGGGGAGCCAGCTCGAGTGTGGACAGCAGGTCCTGGTAGGCGCGGTCCCTGTCGAGCTCACGCCGCAATCGGAAAAGGTCAAAATACACTTCAGCGGGATTATCGGGATCCAGCTGGAGAACCAGCTCCCAGTTTGAAATGGCTTCGGTGGACTTCTCCTCACGGGTGGCGTATTCGGCCTGCAAAGCGTAAAGCTCCGGATTGAAAGGGTCTATGGCGATGAGATCGCGGGCGAATTGTATGGCCCGGTCCCAGTTTTCCTCCTGCCGGTGAAGTTCGATCAACCTCTCGTAGAGGCTCCGGGGGCCGACTTCAATATCCGCCCACCGCTCGAGAATCTCAATCTCACGGCCGGTGTCTTCCTGCTGGCGGTAGACAGCCGAGAGGACAGCAAAGGGATTCGGAGTCCGCCGGGGCTCGGGATAATCCTCAAGAATCTCAAGGGCAATCGATTCAGCACCCTCAAAATCGCCGGATTCGAGCAGATCCTCAGCTTCCTTCATCAGCGTCCAGAAATTGTTGGAAACATCCTCCACCAGTGGTGCGGGGACATTGCCGGGAAGTCCCTGGGACAGCAGTGACAAAGGCCGGGAACGCGTGAACTTCAGCTCCCCGGTCGCATCCGCCACGGAAGCCTTGATCCACTTTTCGAAGCCCGAATCAAGTGACTTCATCGACTGGTAGTTCTTTTCGAGAGCGGCGTTGATGTCCATGCCGCGCGAGAGATCGGCCAGAAGGTCGGCGATCCGTTCCTCCGGGTGGAGTTCAAGCAGGAACTCGACAACCTTGGCGGACTGGTAATAGGCGAATTCAATGTGTCCCGGGGTCTTGGGATTCATGAAGGCCGATGTCAGATCCGAGATTGGCAGCAAATCGCCCTCGGCGATCCATTGAAGGAACTGCGGATTGAGCTGCATGCCCCAGGCCGGGTTGCGAAGGGTTTCCTCGTGAACGGAAAGGCCTTCACTGAGCCAGCGGGGCATGCGGTTGCGGGTGGCCCCGAGGGTCACCGTGTGACAGAACTCATGCCACAGGACTGACTGCCAGTTCACCGACTGCATCCTTGGAGTGGACGGGCTGTTCGCGGTGATCACCGGCCCGAAACACACTCCCAGATAGCCGGGAATATTCGGCATGCCGAAGGTCCGCACCTCGAAATCCGCGGTGGAGCTGAAAATTTCCACGGTGGTTGGTTCGGGCGGGTAGAAGTTGTATTTGACGGTGAGCCGGTCGTAGGCCTCCTGCAGAAGCTCCAGCGCCTGGCGGCCGATGATTTCAGCTTCCGCCGCATCCACACGGATGATGAAATTTTCATTGGTGACCACGGTGTAATCGCGGAGGTTGTCGCGGAGTGTCACCAGGTTGAAGGCGGTCACATCGTAGCCGTCCTTTTCATGAACTTTGGACGCCAGTTCCCAGCCTTCGTCATTCCTGCCCAGTCTCAGAAGGTCCTGAGCCAGCTGGATCTGGGAAGGGAGATAGTCCTCCTTCATGGCAAGCGCCATGCGCTGGTATGAGCTGCCCTCGCGAAAGCGGTACTGCTGAGAGAGCTTTTTTCCAATCAGATAGGGAACACGCGGATTGACCGGATTCAGTTCAAGTGCTTTGCGGCGGGCTTCGATTTCACCCTCCGCGTCGTTCTCAAGGTGCCGGATGACAGCTCGGTAGGCCCACATTTCAGGTTCCTGAGGAGAAAGCTCCTGGACCTCGTCCAGCAGTTCGCGGGCCTCATCAAAAGACTCGGAATTGAGGAGCATGTCCACCAGCAGCAGTTTGCTCTCCTTGTGCCGCGGATTCAGCTCCAGAGCCCTGTTGATCCATTTGGAGGTTTCTTCGGCATCACTGGATGAAAAACTCCGGGCCAGCCCGTAGCACATGGCCGGGTCCTCCGGGAAGCGTTTATTGCCGTCGGTGAACCATTTGGATGCCAGTTGAAAGTCGTTCTTCTGCAGCGCCAGCCCCCCGGCAGCGAGATAGAGCATCCGGGTTTCAGGGTTGTCGCGCGACACCGGTTCGAAGAAATTCTTGACCACAAGTTTCGGATCCGCGCCCAGTTCAAGGGCCATACGGCCAATCACCACCATTTCCTCCGAATCCTGGTAACGCCCGCCCCTGCGGCGGACGAGGTCATTCATTTCGAAGAGCATCATCTGCGCGGTGTCCTCATCCCCGATGCTCCGTGCGGATTCAAAGGCCAGCCACCGTGTTCTCAGCCCGCGGCGATCCCACCTCGCCCAGTTTCTGGCATTCTGGGCAGCTTCCTGATATTTCCCCTGTGCCCGGAGGGCCTCGGCGATGATCTCGGCCCATGGGGCCTCATCCCGGTTGCGGTTCATCTCCACCTCGGCCTTGCGGACAGCTTCGGAATACTCTCCCCGGAAGAGCAGCCCGCGAACCGTTTCCAGATCCTCGGCATGGCCGACAATCGTCGACATGAAAAGCGCCGCTCCCAGAAGAAGTTTCCCGGTGAGTCCAGCTCCCATCGCCAAAGGATTCCACGATAAGATCATCTTTCTATGATCACCCCCGCCCATGAAATCGCAAGCTCCCATTTTACTGCCCACCCGTCGGAAGTCATCCGGCCGGCTGCCCGACTGATACCTTGTTTGACAAGGCCAGTCCGGCCTGCTGATAATCAGGCATTCATTTTTACACATTACCTATGAAAACCAATAAACCGAAGCTCGCTCTCGCCGGCCTCATTCTGTCGGCGGCCATTTCACTGCTTCCCTGCGGACTGAAGGCCGACCATCACGGATGGGTATCACTCTTTGACGGAAAATCTCTGGACGGATGGGTTCAGAAAAACGGCACCGCCACCTACCGGATTGAAAATGGCGCCATTGTCGGGAAGACGGCGGACGGCAGCCCGAATTCATTTCTATGCACCGAGAAAGTCTACGGTGATTTTGATCTGGAGTTTGAAGTGAAGGTCGATGACCGGCTCAACTCCGGTGTTCAGATCCGGTCACAGACTGTCGGCGGCACCAATGAAGGCCGGGTCAACGGACCGCAGGTTGAGATTGAGGCCAGCGGGCCGAATGGCGCCGAGGCGGGATATATCTACGGCGAGGCCGCCGGAGGATGGATGACGCCGGAATCACGCCTGGTTCCCCACAAGGCCTTCAAGGACGGCGAGTGGAATGCCTACCGCATCCTGGCCGAGGGCCCACGCATCCGGGTCTGGATCAACGGCACGCTGATCTCCGACCTCGTCGATCTGGAAAAGTTTGAATCACATCCGAAAGGATTCATCGGCCTGCAGGTGCATGGCATCGGCCGCGGGCAGGGACCATTCGAAGTCGCATGGCGAAACCTCCGTATCCGTGAAATCCATGCCGACGCGAACACCGCTCAGTGGAAGAACCTCTACAATGGCCGCGATCTCTCCGGATGGCAGACCACCGGGAACTGGATCCCTGAAGAAAACGGCGTGCTGCTCATCCAGCCCCGCGAAGGCGAACTCGGCTGGCAGCGCTACACCGACTATATCTGGACCACACGCACGTATGATGATTTTGTCCTCGATCTTGAATACTCCTACCCCAAAGGAGGCAACAGCGGCGTCTTCTTCCGGGTCGGCGATCTCAAGGACCCCGTGGAAACAGGCATCGAAGCCCAGATCCTCGACAACCACGGCGATTCAAAGCAGCTCACCCAGCATGATCACGGCGGCATCATCCGCACTGCAGCCCCCACAAAAAACATGTCCATGGAACCGGGCGCGTGGAATCACATGACTGTTGTCTGTCATGACAGTGTCCTCGTGGTTCATCTCAATGGGGAACGCATTATAGATATAGACCTCGACAAGTCACCCGCCAGCTCCAAGCCCCTCTCCGGATATATCGGCCTCCAGGATCATGGCCGGCCCAATGATATACGCTTCCGGAATATCCGGATCATGGAACTCTGAAATCCATACGACTTCAATTATCCTCCACCACAATTGATTGTGGAAACCCGCGCGAGCCCCGCTGCTCCGCGGGTTTTTCATTTGTTTTTCAGCCCGACCATTTCCCACGCATCCACCTTCCAACCGAAAATTGTGAATTGACATTCCCGAGTCCGGCTTTACTCAAACCTTTGAGGACAAAGGTCATGATGTATAAAAATATGGAAACCACGACTCATACAAAAGCCCGGGCAAAACGAAAAACACGGAAGCTGAAATCCAGTCATCCAAACAAGCAATCCGGCTCATGCCTTTCTCTTTCTCTGTCTCTGCGAAGGAAAAGCAGAAAACTGTCCTATACAAAAGTGGTTCAGAAGATTCAATGCCGGGAGAGCGGCGGCACTGGACTCGGTCTCAATCCGTCCGCCCCGGGATTGCCCGACTCTTCCTCCCGGGGAACAGCTGGCGGGAATGCCCGGGGCAGAATGAACAACAGAGGCCGCAGAAGAATACGGGCCGGAGAGTTCCGCTCACGCAGGTCAAAAATGAAGATGCAGACCACGCCCGGCCCCGCTGTCAAAGGAAGAAAACGTCCTTCTTCGTATTTCCGCAAACAGGAGCAGGCTCAGGATAGTCCATCCGTGACCACCAAAGCATCCACCGCCCGCCCTGAAACGGCTGCCGTCAGTCCATCAGCCGGAAATAAAACAGTTCATCCAAAACCCGCGGAAAAATCATCAAACGGATTTCTCAAATTCATCACCACTCTATTCAAAGGCAAAAGCTAAGCAGGGAACAGAGTCGGACGAAGACGGTGGCGTGTCACATCATTCCGAAACCAGTGTGAAAAAGGAAGCCAGAGGGCATGCCCCCGAGGAATTGCTCAAACCTTGAATGCAGACAAGCGACGCAGGCATCCATGGATACGGGGAAGGCCCCCGACACGACGGGGGCCTTTGTGCCGGCGGATTTTTTTCAGTGCCTGAACTTCCTTACTCTGCCCAGACTTCGATCTCAGTCACTCCGCTCCGGACATTCGGGATACCGATATGATCAAAGACCACCCGCAACTTTGGTGCGGTAACCGGCTCGAATCTTATCGTGTTGGCCATTCCACCCCTTGGTTTCGCAGGATCCGCAATGGCGGCACCAATATCCATCCAGGATTCCCCTGACCAAATCTGCAGAGTGATCTGCCTTGGTGCCTGCACTCCTCCCCGGTCATCGAAGATGTGCAGGACAACCCTCCCCATTTTCTTTGGGCCTCCGAAATCGATTTCAAGCCAATCGCGTTCGTTGTTCGGCGAGCCATAACTCGTCCAGCGGTTTACCGGGTTGCTTGGGAAAATGATCTTCCCATCGATGGCTTTGTCCGGGGTCCCGCCATACTGATCGTGGAAGGATGCCCGCACCTTGGGGTATGCCGTACGCGGGTCGGGGTTGAAGGCGATGTTGCCCATCGGCGGACAGGGTGGAACGTAATCCCCATCAAGTTGCCCCCACACCATGAATTCCGTCAACGCAGAGGCACTCCCCGGTGAATGAGTCAATGTCGCACGGATCCCGGATGTCTCAATGGACGGGAAGGTGAGACGATACGGGCGACCACCCTGAGGCACCGCGGGAGACGGAGAAATATCGGGAACCGGCATCCAGTCCTCACCGGTCCGGTATTCGAGGCCGATGGCCCGCGGAGCCCTTGTTCTCCTCCCCTCACCGTCGTCAATGACGTACAGTTCCACCTTTTCAACCGGACGCTTCGTCCCGAAATCCACCGCAATCCAGTCCGTCTCGTTGGGAGATCCGAGTGTCGACCAGCGATCAAGCGGACGCCGGTCATAGACATACTCCCCATCATGGATCATTGAGGTCGCCCCCTCGTCTCCCGGGAATGACACCTGATACCGAGGGTAGTAATCACCATCATTATTGACGGCAAAATTCACCAGGGGTGCTTCGACCAGGGGAATTTTCCGTGTGCCGCCGGGAAGCCTGGCCTCCAGCGTCCGGAGATTCTCCGACCGGGCCACTATCCTGCCATCAACCAGAATCATCAGCCCCCTGCCTTTCCCGTAGCGGGAGCCATCGCGGTCCCAGACCACGGCAAGCATGTGCCCGTGGTAGGGAACCTGATCCAGGGCAAAGAAATCCCAGGACGGAGGAATCAATGGCTTGATCTGCACCCGGTCCGATACGGAGGGCTGTAACCCGGCCAGCCCGGTGATTACCAGATCTGTGAAGCCGGAGTGGAAGTAATGTTCACTGCGGTTCTCCATGTCGTGACCCTTCCAGGATCCCGTAAAGGGATGGAGCGCCTCCGCAATGTAGGGTCGCCCGTCCTTGCGGTGGGAAATCGCGAAGGTGTGAAGGAGCCTGACATAATCCTCCCGATCCACATGCTGCTGCTCGTAGTTTTGCAGGAGATTTGCGAAGCCCTTCAATGTTTGCGCCGTCGCAAACGGCCACGACTGACCACTCCACCAACAACACCCTTCCTTGAGCACAAAGAGAGGATCGTTGCGTTCAACAGTCGTAGGTCCAAAAGGAGCCTGGAAAAACTGATCGTCCGTCAGGAACTTCCAGGCATCCTCGAATCCGGAGTCCGGCAGATTGAAGGCCCATGGAATGTATCCGTGCAACTCGCGTCCATGCATGCTTCCGGCAAATTCTCCTGTTTCATAGGTGAGGGTGTACTTCTCCACGACATGCCCGTCCTTCTCGTGGCGCTGATTACTCATCGGGAAGAAGAAAGACCGGGAAGGATCCCAAAGCTCCTTCTGCAGCTGCTGCTTGATGCGCTCCGCTTTATTCGCAAACCGCGCCGCGGATTCCCCGTCCCCGGCCAGCGCCGAAATCCTGGCCAACGCCCCGGCATCCGCCCACATGTAAGTGTTGAAACCAGGCCGCAGTGATTGGCCACCGCGCAGGATATCATTTGTCTGCCGGGCGTTGATGTCGAACTCCATCCCGTCATCATGTCCCAACTGCCAGAACAGCCCTTTCTCCTCGACCCATCCGCGGGCCTCCCATGCTTCGTAGTTCCTGATCAGGTCAGGCAGGAGATCGATGATGAACCCGTCATGAGGTTGGACTTCATGAATGCTCCATGCCGACTCAGCCGCCCAGAAGGAATAGTTGCGCGGCTGCGCCCCCGGATGCCGCATCCAGAAACGCATGTAATCCCGCACGTAGCGCGGATTGGACAGCCAGCGGACATCATCAATCTGCATCCCCGCAGGGCAGGAAATCGTCCCGTAGGCACCGGACCAGAAAGGGCGGTTGGCAAACTCGGTGAACACATAGCCCGTGCCGGGACCCGCATACACTAAATGGCGCGTTACCAGCTCCCAGCGGTAGTAATAGGTAAGGTCGAGTTCCCGGTCCGGGCTGTCCAGCATGGGAATATTCTCCGCGAACCACTCGAAGTCACGATTCATCCAGAAGTCGAACTCCCGCAGCTTTTCTCCTGCCTCAATGACCGGACCGGCCGATACCGGAAGAAATGAAAACGCTGCCCAGAGCCAGCCCAGGAGAACCATTCCCATGCAAAAACCCCGTCTGCGAATGAGCCAGCCTGGAAGCCAACTGATCCTCCAATCTTTGAATGCACGCTGATCTTTTTTCATTGCGAAGGTCTGAAGTGATTCACGTCTGCCCGTGGTGCGGCTGCTGCGCTGCAGGAGTTGCGAAGTGGGAAGTCCCTGAGTCCACTGCCTTGCCAGAATTTTGTTTCTCCGCCAATCTGCCGAAGGGCTCGCACCATGCCGATGAGGCCAAAACCGTATTTCAGGGCAACGGCAGCCCATTCTCGGCACACTTCGAAAATCCCGGCACCTGCAGCTAATGATGAAATATCAGCTGCCGTCACCTCATCGAAATGATTCAGTTCTTCCGGACCGCATCTCACCGGCAAATGGATTCCAGCATCTGCAACCAAACAGCACACAGGCGATCCCGCGTATACCGGCTGGAGATGTATATGAATTTCCATGTCACAGGATAGTCCGTCCGACCCACCGATGCCACAGCAATGTGAACGGCATCTGAAGCTGTCCCACCTCACTCGTCACCACCAGGCAATTCACACCGTACGAATTTCATCAATGACCAGACGAGGAATTTTGAGCAAGTAAGATGGTTACGCCGGATGCACTGTGCCCCCTCCCTCAAGGGCTTGTCGTGGCAACACAGGTGTAAGCCGGTTTGGCCCGGTTTGTTCAATGATGTTCTGATACATCAATGATTGGTGTTCCAGTAGTCGGGCTTGTGCCGGCGGGGACGCCGGCGATCCCGGGGGGCTCTTGCGGGCGGAGGCCGTTCCAGAATGCCTTTGTCCCTCGGCCAATGGGCCCGATATACAGTCACGGAGTGACATGATGATGGTGGACGTGGGTTTCAACCCACGGTTTGGATATCATTCGTATGGTTTCCGTCGCGTCGCGACGGTTGATGCGGTGATCGGGCTTGTGCCGGCGGGGACGCCGGCGATCCCGGAGTAGCGGCTTCCAGGCAGACGCCGTTCCAGAATGCCTTTGTCCCTCGGCCAATGGGCTCGATAGACAGTCACGGAGTGACATG
>JAUIAG010000351.1 GCA_030425355.1 Verrucomicrobiia bacterium | reverse complement strand
CGCGGCGGACTGCTGTTTCCGATGGATGAAACCCACGCCTTCAGCTGCGACCCGTTTCATAATATCGTGCAGCACCTGAAACTCGAAGATGATGGATTCAGCTTCACCGCGACAAGGGTGCCTCACAGCAGTTCCTCATCCCTCGACTTTTTCGCCAGTCGCGACCGGTGGTGCCGGCCCGTCATGATCCGGAATGGCCCGGACGGTGCCCTCTATGTCGCCGACATGTACCGGTATATGATCGAACACCCCGACTGGCTTCCGGAAAACGGCCGGGAGGAACTGAAGCCATTCTACCGCGCCGGTGAAAAGCATGGGCGTATCTACCGAATCACCCGGGACCAGCCTCACTCTCCTCACTCATGGATTCACCAATTGAGGGACGCCGACACTCCTGAGGACATTGCAAACATCCTCGAAAGCCCGGACGGATGGCTCCGCGACAAGGCTCATCAGATCCTCGTCCATGATCAATCACGGGATCAGGTCATCCGTGCGGTTCAGCAGCTTCTCAAGCGGGGACCACAGCCACTGGCAATACCGCATGCACTGGGTATTCTCGAAAAAAACGGTGCCATCACCCGGGACAATATCAAAATGGCACTGAATCATGCTCATCCCGGTGTCCGCCGCACCGGCCTGAAGCTCACTGAGAATCACTACTCCAGCACCATTGGGGATCTGGCCGCTGCCATGACCTCCGACCCTGATCCAAAGGTCCGCCTGCAGCTGGCGTTTTCCTGTGGAGCATGGCCAGAGATGAGCCATGCCGGCAGAGTCCTTGCACAGCTGAGTCGCGAATGGCATGGCGACCGGTTCATGGAAGCAGCAGTGATGTCATCGGTCCGGCCCCACCTTGCAGCCTTCATAGACGAGGTTGATGGACACCTGACAACACCCATGGCTCTCTCGCTTCTGCGCAGCGCAGGGAATGAATCCGCCTCCCTCGAAATGACTGTTGCGGAGTCCATTCTCCGACGTTGTGCTGCCCAGGTCAGCCCGCAGTCCCTGCGCACCGCCAGCCGCATCATTGATTCTCTGCGCCAGGCTGACGGCCGCATCTTTTCTCAGCTCAAATCCTCCGGAGCATATAAAACCGCGATCGCCAGGGCGCAGGAATGCCTTGATTTGACATCCCCGGATAATCACCGCACCGCAGTCGAGGCAGCCGGACTTATCATTGTAACTGGGGACCACAGCCACAGGGCCACGACTTTCCTGATGGAACATCTGGCTGATGACTCCGGTGAATCCAACTGGCCCCGGAGTCTGGAGCTGCTCGGGCAGTCACCTGACAATCAAAGCCCGCACCTGCGGCAATTCATTCTTTCACGGAGCCTGGCGCTCGGGCCCCGTCGACAGCAGATGTTTCTTTCCGCAGTTTTCGAGAATCCGGCGTGGGCTCAATGGGTCCTCGATGAGATTACAGGAGGCAGCTACCCGGCCACTCTGGTTTTCCCGCATTTCCGCACCCAGCTCGAAAAGCACCGCAATGATTCAATAAACAGGGCAATAAATACCATGGCCCCCGCGCTGCAGGAGAATAATCCGGTGTCCGCCGGCATTGAGGACTACAAACAGGCTCTCACCCGCCACATTTCCGATGCCTCCACCACCGGGGCGGTCATCTATGAAACACACTGTGCCAGGTGCCACAGCTTCAAGGGCCGGGGCACCGCCATCGGACCGGCACTCGAAACAGTCTCCGCCCACGACCCCCTCAAGATCCTCACCAACATCATCCATCCCAACGCGGATATCCAGCCGGGCTACCATGTGTATTCCTGCTCTCTCAGGGATGGATCCACCCTCCAGGGAATTCTCATCTCTGAAAACGCCTCCAGCATCACCATGAAAGCCGCGGACAATTCAGAGACCCGAATCCTGCGTCAGGACATTGATTCAATCGTCAACACCGGCTTTTCACTCATGCCCGAGGGCCTTGACTCGCTGATTTCTCCCGATGAAATGGCTTCGCTGATTCATTTCCTGCGGAAACCGTGATCAAATTATCGCACTGGCTCTCCTATTGATATCCGATGGAACCGGCCCGGGGTTTCGACGATGACGGAAGGCGTCCCCGGAAGGCCCTTCAGTTCCACTTCCATTGGAAATGAATTCCCCTGGTCCTGATCGAAGTCGCTTACGACTTCCGGAACCGTAGGGGAAAAAGTCTGCCCGCGGTTGAGAACCCGGCCTGCTGATATTACTCGGCATGTAATTTATACTTCGGGAATCAGGCACCAGGATTTTTAAAAAGTTGAAAATTTTATCCGGCGAAAGGATCTCATACAGCATCTCAATCTCCTCGTATTCCCTGAAAAACTCTTTCCGACCCTCAGGATCGCGCAAGTGTTCGAAGAGGGCCAGATACCCGGTTAATTTCTACTCCGTCTTGTTTTTGAAGAGCTCCTTCGGCAGCTTCAGGTCCCTGACGATGGCGGTGATCTCCTTGCTGTCGAAGTCGAGGTGGGGAGTCCATCAGAAAGGCGAGCCCCTGCGGGATGGCGCAGAAGCCCTCCACCCTGGCCTCAAGGCGCCCGGGGGTACGGCGTGGGGACATTCCTGTCCCCGTCCTTCGGACGCAAGGGGGGCAGGAATGCCCCTCTCTCCTTTCCTCGGCTTCCTAGCGGGACACAATCGTCCATCCGATGGCCTCGGCGTATTCGAGGATCCGCGATTGGACGGTTTTGTGTTCTCCGGGGTGCAGTATGGGAATTTCCGATCTGGTAAAATCAGCGTTATTTTTGCCCTCATGGCTTTGCTCGCCTCCGCCTGGTTGTTGGATCGGGCAGGACTTCCCTCGCCACGTCCGCGAGCTGCCTGGCGGTCGGCAGCTTGCCCTTGAATTCAGCTGGCAAGGTCTCCTGGAGCTGATACTCTGCCACGCCGATCGGATTTGCCTTGGTCTTCAGCGCGAATTCCACCTCCACATCATCCTTCTCCGCGCACAGGATGATGCCGATTGACGGCCGGTCATCCGGTCCGCGTTCCTTCTCATTCAGCAGGTTCAAATAGAAATCCATCTTGCCTGCGTACTCCGGCTCGAAACCGCCGATCTTGAGGTCAAACGCCACCAGTGCCCTGAGGAAACGATGGTAAAACAGCAGGTCCACGAAATACTCCTTCTGTCCCAGCGTCAGCCGGTATTGTCGACCCACAAAACAGAAGCCGTATCCCAGTTCCAGGATGAACTGCTGGAGCCGGGAGATCAGTCGCTCCTCCAGTTCCAGTTCCTTGATTGGCCTCGCGATCCCGAGAAACTCCAGGTTGTAACGGCTCTTCAGCATTTCGTCCGCCTGTTCCGCGAGGTGCTCCGGCAGGGCCAGTTCGAAGTTGTGTGTCTTCTTCGCCTTCACCGCCCGCTCAAAGGCCTCCCCCTTGATCTGGTTCATCAGCACGCTCCGGCTCCAGCCGAACTGCGCCGTGGCGCGGAGATAATAGAGGCGGGCGGTGGGGTTCTTGACCTTCTTCATCAGTTGGACGTGATGGCCCCACGGAACCCGCGACACCAAATCTCGCACAGCCTGTGCGAATATTTCTGGAACAGCTTGTCCCAGACTTGAATGATCGGTGTTACCGCCTGTTTCTGGGACAGCTTGTCCCAGAAATGCCGTACCTGTCCACCTCTGCAATTCTTGAACAGCCTGTTCAAGAAACTCCGGAGTTGAATGCTCGGTGTAGAACTGCCGCATCCGCCAGACATTGTCCGCTGAAAAACTGGTCATGCCCGGAAACTCAGCCCGCAGGTCGGATGCCAGCCGCTCTACCACAGCCTCGCCCCAGCCCGCCGTCTTCTGCTTCTCCACGATTCCTCGCCCAATATCCCAGTAAAGCATCACCAGCTCCCGGTTCACCGCACGGCCGGCATGAAGACGCGCGGTCTGGATGCGGCCCTTCACCTCCGTGAGGAAATTGCGGTAGTCGGATGACATTGGATCAGGTTTCATCGTTCGGATCGTTAATGGCGCTTCTCCTTATGGTCGAACTATTTGCCCCGGTTGCGCAGGTGCTCGACGAGTTCCCGGTTGCCGTGGATGTTGCTGTGCAGATGGCGGAACTTCCCGGACAATGCGGCTGAGTTTTTCCTCCTCCTTCCGCCCTTTCAACAGGGCGTCGCAGAGGCACTTGGTGAAGATTAGGGGGAGGTTGCAGTCGTTGATTTTGATTCGTACTGCCGCCCTCACCCTCCGGGCTGCCCTCGCAGGCAGTCTATGTCGATCCGATCCATTCGGCGTGTCCCTGGGGCCGCGGATGGAGCAGGCGGCATCCCGGATCCAGGATTCCAGGGACTGTTCCTGCTTTTTCGCTTTGTTGTTGGCTCGTATGGATTTTTCCTCATTGAAAACAGAAATCTCCGACGCGACGTGGTGAAGATAACGGTGAAAATAAAATCGATTTGACCGGGATTGGCAAGGAAAATGACCTGCACTGGCCTCAATAGACTCTATGGATGTTCTGTATGATCCGGGCGATTGCGTTACGTACTCCGAGGCATCAGAAATCAGGGTTTTTTAAAAAAGTTGAAACTTTTCTGAGAGCAGCTATGTGAGTAAAACATTTTTATACCCTGAGGATGGGTTAATATGTCGCCGCTCCATCATAATACTGCTTGGAGAGATATTTTATTGATTCACTAATCAGGGATGGATGGATCCACCTACCAGGGAATTCTCATCTCTGAAAACGCCTCCAGCATCACCATGAAAGCCGCGGACAATTCAGAGACCCGAGTCCTGCGTCAGGACATTGATTCAATCGTCAACACCGGCTTTTCACTCATGCCCGAGGGCCTTGACTCGCTGATTTCTCCCGATGAAATGGCTTCGCTGATTCATTTCCTGCGGAAACCGTGATCGAATTATCGCACTGGCTCTCCTATTGATATCCGATGGAACCGGCCCGGGG
>JAUIAG010000350.1 GCA_030425355.1 Verrucomicrobiia bacterium | reverse complement strand
TTCAACTTCCTGGTCAGCGAAGCCGGTCTCTATCCGTTCCGTGTGATCTGGTACGAAGGTAACGGCGGAGCCAACCTCGAGTGGTGGAGCATTGACGCCGAAGGCAATCGCGTGCTCATCAACGACGTCTCCAACCCTGACGCCATCAGGGCCTTCCGTCCAACCACCGCCCGCAGTCCGCAGCCTTACCTGCAGCTCACCAGCCCGGCTGCCGGCGCTTCCAGCGTCGCCGCCGATGGAGCACTCACCTTCCGCATTGTGGATGGTGCTGTTCAGCCGGTAAACCGCGACTCAGTGACTATTACCATCAATGGAGTCGAAGTGACCGCTTCAGTGACTGAAGACCCGGATGATGATTCAGTTCTGCTGATCTCTTACACACCCGCTGAGATCTACGGCCCGGGAGAAATGGTCAATGCCGTTCTCGAATACACCGTGGGCAGCGGCGACAATGAACGCACTCTCAGCAGTGAGCTCTCCTACCAGGTCTCCGATTATCCGGTTCTGGCTGCTGATCGCGGTGTCCCCGCCGATGCTGTCGACACCGGGGATGAAGGCCTGACTTACAGACTCCATCAGGTCGCCAGTGAAGACTTCGACAACCCCATCGTGCTTCCCAACACCATCGGCCGTGCCGAAGCACAGCTTGCAGGCATGCTGCCATACCCGAACCTCGCATGGACTGAATTCGGTGATGGCACACCTGAAGTCACCAGCATCCTCTACCCGGATATCGAGGACCCGACCAGTGGATTCAACGAAGGATTCTTCGATGGCTTCGATCTCGATAATGTCATCCTTCCCGGTCTTGCTATCGGTGGTCTCATCGATATCCCCAGTATCGCAGTGGAGCTGAAAGGCTATATCGAACTGCCGGCCGGCTACAGCCGTTTCGGTATCAACCACGGCGGCGGTATCCGCGTCACCATCGGGGATAACCCCGCTTCGATCTTCGAATCCGAAGAGTGGGTTTCCGCCGCTCCAGGTTCCGGATATGTCGAAACCCAGTTCGACGTCGTTGCTGAGGAAGCCGGTTTCTACCCGATCCGCATTGTCTGGTACCAGGGCGACCAGGGTGCGGGCACCTCCATCGGTCTGGAGTTCTACTCCTTCACTCAGGATGGCCAACGCGTTCTCATCAATGATCCGAACCAGGATTCAGTCAAGGTCTACCAGACTGCCGATGTCGAAATGGCTCCGTTCATCGAAGCGGTTGCTCCCAATCCGTTTGATTCAGTCTTCACATCGGAAACCATTGGCATCCTGCTCAATCCAGGATCCACTCAAATCGATGAAGACTCCATCAGCATCACCCTCAATGGTATGTCTGTTTCCGGCTTCGATACCGAAGATCTCGACGGGCGCATTCTCGTGACCTTCAGCGTCGATGGCTTCCGCCTCGCCGAGGAATATCACGGTATCATCGTCGAATACGGCAATGCCGACACCACCATCACCGAACGGTGGGTCTTCCAGGGACTCGTCTCCGGAGCCTCCGGCGACCTCAGCGATATCTTCTTCGAGGACTTCGACACCGCTGAACTCATGCCAAACATCGATGAAACCGCCGAATTCGAAGAAGCATGGACCCGCATGTTCGACGGTTGGTTCGTCGATGCCACCGGAGTTCCCGGATTCGCTTCCGAAGACGCCGATGGCGACGGATGGGGCGACAATGACGGGATGACCGAATGGGCCGGATGGACCTTCGCCAACAAGGACTTCTGGACAACTGTTGATGGTCAGCGCCGCGCTGAATTCACCAACGCCTCCGGTGTCGTCCTCGTGGCCGACCCCGATGAATGGGACGATGCCGCTCACGACGACTCCGCCGCAAACGGCTGGTTCCAGACCGAAGTCAATTCTCCTGATATCGATATCAGCGGACAGGACCCAAACAGCCTGATCCTGGAATTCGACTCATCATGGCGTCCTGAGTGCGATGACAACTATCGCCAGTCCGCCCGTATCTGGGTCCAGTTCGACGGCGGTGAAAAACAGCAGATTCTCCTCTGGACCTCCTGCCCCGGACCATTCTTCAAGGATGACAACTCCACCAACGAACACATCGCCATCCCTGTGCCGAACCCCGAAGGTGCCTCAACTATGAAGGTCTACTTCGAGATGTTCGACGCCGGTAACGACTGGTGGTGGGCCGTGGACAACGTCGCCGTCAAGGGCGGTGGAACATTCTTCCTCGATGAATGCGCCGCCTACGAAGCAGCCGGCCTCGTCTGCCCGGACAGCGGCGGTGGCGAAGAAGACCCGGGTGCCGTCATCGCTTCCCTCGATGGTGCCAACTTCACCATCACCTGGGAAAATGCAGGTACCTTCATGATCCAGAAACGCGCCGACCTCAACCCCGGCACACCATGGACTGATGTCATGTCCGTCAACGGCACCTCCTACACCGAGGCTGCCGACGGCGACAGCGCCTTCTACCGCGTCATCAGCATCAACGAATAACGATGACGATTGTTAGTTAAAAAATAAAAAGTTATCAGGGCCCCCGGGTGGGGGACTCCTGGAACGGGTCGTCTGCCGGTTTTCCGTGTGTCCGTGCAGGCGGCCCGTTTAAAAAATACAGCATAGAGGGACAGGCTTTTTATACTTGCCTCGTTCCAGGAATTATGGATGATGGGGGCATGCGGATGCGACGAGGATTTCTGGTGATGAAGGACCGGCTGCAGTATTTTCATGTGATCAGCCGGGTGGTGGACCGTCGGCGGATATTCGGTGAGCGGGAGAAGGCTGTATTCCGGCGGATGATGCGGCAGTTTGAGGCTTTTTCCGGGGTGGAGATCCGGAGTTTCTGCATCATGGGCAATCATTTTCACCTTCTGGTGGCGGTGCCGGTTGCCCCGGCGGAAATCCCGCGGGATGAGATATGGCGCCGGATGGAGCATATTTACACCGCAGAGAGGATGGAGGTATTTCGAAGAGAAATTGCCGAATTGGAGTCAGCTGGCCGGGAGGATGAGGTTGAGGCTTTTTTTGTGAGGATGCGGAAGCGAATGTATGATCTGTCCGTTTTCGTCAAGGATCTGAAGCAGAAATTTTCGCGATGGTATAATCTCGAGCATGAACGGACCGGCACACTCTGGGAGAATCGTTTCAAGAGCGTGCTTCTCGGGGGACGGGAGGGAAGTCTGCTGGCGGTGGCCGGCTACATCGAGATGAACCCCGTTCGGGCCGGGATCGTTGATGATCCGGCTGACTATCGCTGGAGTTCATATGGGGAGGCGAGTGCGGGGGGCATTCAGGCAAGGAACGGTATATCCATGCTTTTCCAGACAGGCCTTGGTCGGTGGGAGGACATTGAGAGGGCTTATCGTGGAAGCATGGGTGTGGCCGGGAGTGGGGAGGCGGAGGGGGCTTCCCGCGTGCGCGTGCGTCATTTTTCCGATGGAGTTGTGGTTGGAGATCGTGAATTTCTCCGTGAATTTCACGAAATCAGGCGGGACTGTTTTTCGGCATCCCGGCCTGTGGGAGGGTTTGCCATTCGGGGAGCCATTGGAGACGGCCTGAGATGTCTTCGCCGCCTTGTGAAGGGGATAAAGGTGCCTTGAGGCTTTCGACCTCAAGGGAACAGTGTGGTGCCGAAACAAGTCGGGGTATTTTTCAATTCCTTTCCGTCCACCTATTCGTTGATCAAACCCGGTGATTCCTCCATAAAAGCTGTCGCAGGATCTTAACAAAAATGATCTCGCTCTCTGATTCCGGAGTTTCAAAATAACGGTTGTAGAGCTGCGGGTTTTTTCCGGAGAATGGATTTACCCCCGGGATGAGGTGCTTATGGCAAAAGTACAAACATTTTTCCTGGTCATGGCCGTGGTGCTGGTCGCATCGTTGTCTTACGGGGTCTGGCATGCCGGTCTGGATCCATACCGAGACTTGGAAGAGCTTAAGACACATCTTCCAAAGCTGGACCGGGAGAGCAGCTATGTGGCTTCATCTTCCTGCAGATCGTGTCATCCCGGGGAATATCACAGCTGGCATCGGACCTATCACCGGACGATGACTCAGGTGGCGACGGCGGACAATGTTTACGGGGCTTTTGACGGGAGCAAGGTGATTTCCCACGGGATGGAATACACTGTTTTTTCCACCAACGGCCAGTACATGGTTCGAATGCCTGATCCGGACCTCGTTATGGCGGCGGCCCAGGGGCAGATGAATCCTGCACCTGGCGAGATCCCACAAGTGGACCGCCGGGTGGTGATGGCAACCGGATCCCATCACTATCAGACATACTGGGTTGAGAGTCCAAGGATGGAGAGGCTGATGCAGACCCTGCCGCTGGTGTATCTCATAAAGGACCGCAAGTGGATCCCCCGCGAGCATGCCTTCATGAGGCCTCCCGACGACAAGGGTGACTTTATTACACAGTGGAATCATCACTGCATCCGTTGTCACAGCACGGGAGGCAATCCGGGGCTTCAGCCGGAAGGCACTGCGAAGGCTGGGATGCTGCTTTCAGAAGTCGGGGAACTTGGCATATCATGTGAGGCGTGCCACGGCCCGGGTGAAGCACATATAGATTTTCATCGAAATCCACTCAATCGTTACAGCAGGCGTGCGAAAGGATATAATGGAGACACCATTGTGAATCCTTCAGGGCTGGATCACCGGAGATCCAGTGAAGTCTGCGGCCAGTGTCACGGAGTTTACATTGACGCCGGCATTGAAGAGGAAAGATATCGATATGACGGCATCCATTACCGTCCGGGTGAGGATATCAGTGACTATCGATATTACATTCAGCATCCGGCGAACACCGGACTCGACCGACATCATACTGAATTTGAAAAAAATCCCGGGTTCTATGCTGATCGCTGGTGGGAGGACGGAAGTATTCTGGCCGGCGGGCGCGAGTACACAGCCATGTCGGTATCCTGCTGTTATAACAAT
>JAUIAG010000349.1 GCA_030425355.1 Verrucomicrobiia bacterium | reverse complement strand
GGAAGGATGGGAGAACCTGCCGCCGGAATTCCTCTACCGCATTGCCAGAGACCGCATCTTCGCCACCCTCACTTATCCAAACACGCTGGCGGCTCTCATTGTCCTGATGACCCCTGCCACTGTCGCACTCGCGTGGAAGGCCGGCACGTCCGCATGGAGCCGCACCGCGGGTCTTGCGGCCGCCGCAATCATCCTGACTTTCTCAATGACCTGCCTGTGGTGGACCGGCTCGAAGACGGCCATTGTGCTGGCACTGCTGCAGATCGCCGCCGTTCTCTTTCTCCTGCTGCCGCTTCGCATGCCGATGAAGCTTCTCGTTGCCGGCGTGGTCCTGATCGCCGGAGCAGTCGGCTTTTCCGTGAAGTTCCAGGATTACTTCAGTGAAGGAGCCAGAAGTCTCACCGTCGGGCGTTTTGGCTACTGGAGAGCTGCCGTTAATAACTGGAAGGAGCATCCGGTCACCGGATCCGGACCCGGAACATTCTACAGGGTCTATCAGGAGTCCCACAGAGAGGAGGACGAGATGACCAGACTGGGCCACAACGACTTCCTTCAGCAGGCCACTGACGCCGGCACACCAGCCGCGCTGGCATATATAATCTTTGTTGCCGGATCCCTGTGGATTTCACGGCCGCGAATCGCCACCGGCAGCAGCTCCATCAATCAGTCCGGTCAAGAGCCGCAAAACCGCATTTGTTCCATCTCCGGCGGACTGTGGTTTGGCTGCCTTGGCTGGGCGATGCACAGCCTCATGGAATGGACTCTGTATGTCCCTGCGGTTTCATGGGCGGCTTTTATATTCCTCGCAATTCTGGCATCTTCGAGTCGCAGCCAGTCGATCAATCCGCAGCGGTCATGAAATAACTTCGACAGGGACCTTTCGTCATTTGACTATTGATTGGCCCATCTCTACTCTTTGTCCGATTGTCTTTTCGACCTTGAAACCGGACTGTTTTCCCGGCTTGGGTTGTGAAATAGAGCATTGAATAAACGACAGATGAATTACTGGAATTATCTGATGAGAGCGGGCCTGATGCTCGCTGTAGTCAGCAGCCTGACTGCGGCTGCTGAAAAGGAATATGAATATATCCAGCGCGATTTTCCATTTCAGATGGCCGCTGTGACTGCGAAGGTTCCGTCCGGAAACATAGCCAATAAGGGGGTTGCCATCAACGTTGGCAATGACTCGACGATTCTCTTCGATATCGACCTTGTCCGGGTCGCGGGAGGATGGACCGGCGGTATCATCACCGAGGATGGGGTCACCTTCAATGGTTCTCACGGTGACAACCCGAGAGCCGACGGCGATCCGGTATTCGGAACTCCGACACTGCCCGGCTGGGCCGATGATTTCGGATCCTTTGAGGACACCCGCGACGAGCCTTTCGGTCCTATGGACAAGTCCGTGGCTCACTGGAAAGGCATCTATGTTCATGGCGACAAAGTGGTTCTGCACTATACGGTGGCCGATCAGACCGTCTACGAACAGCCGGGCAGCCTGAGCGTCGGTGACCAGGTCGCGCTGGTGAGAACACTCCATGTCGTGCCGCCCAAAGGCAATGAGCTGACACTTCCCATGAGCCAGATCCTCGCCAAAGTGGACGGAGGCAAAGCGCAGGTCATCGATTCTCATTCCGCCAAAATCACCACCACCGACGGCATGGCTACGGTTGTTGGCGTATCCGGGCTCGACAGCGGTGTTTCGCTCGAGACCCGCAATGATCATATTGTGCTGCATCTCGCCGAAGGCACTGCAGCTAAAAAGGATTTCAACATCGTCTTCTGGCACGGCAGGGCCAGTGACGCCGGTGCTTTCTCCGCCTTTCTCCGCAAGAAGCCTGAAATGGTCAACTTCTCACAGCCCGGTGAAGACCCATGGCCCAATACGGTGACGGTCAAAGGGAACCTCGAAGCCAACAGCACACCCGATGGTGCCTATGTCGTCGACAACATCCCTGTTCCGCTCGAAAACCCATGGAAGCGACGCGTGCGCCTCGGCGGATTTGATTTCTTCAACGACTCTACCAAAGCCGCCTTCTCAACATGGGACGGCGACCTCTGGCTGGTCACCGGCATTGACGATGATCTCGACCGGGTCACATGGAAACGCTTCGGTTCCGGACTTTTCGAAACCCTCGGCCTGAAGATCGTCGACAATGAAGTCTACGTCTCATCCCGTGTCGGTATTCTGAAGGTCCATGACTTCAACAACGACGGATGCGTCGACTATTACCAGAACTTCAACAACGATCTCACCAGCTCGGTCGGATTCCACGAATTTGTCTTCGATCTCCACACCGACACTCAGGGGAACTTCTATTTCGCCAAAGCCGGCCCGGTTCGCGGTGGCGGACGCGGCTTCGGAAGCAATCCGGACGAAAATGGCAAATACGGTCATGTCACAGCCCATGCGGGCTCACTTCTCAAGGTTTCGCCGAATGGCCGCAAACTCGAGGTTTACGCCACCGGATTCCGCGCACCCAACGGCATTGGTGTCGGCCCGGATGGACAGGTCACCAGCGGTGACAACGAAGGAACATGGATGCCTGCCTGCCCGATCCACTGGGTCCACGAAGGGAGCTTCCAGGGCGTGGAGGACCTTGCCCACGCAAACCCGATTCCGGACTTCAACAAACCACTCTGCTGGCTTTCCAAGGGACGTCAGTTTGACAATTCCGGTGGTTCCCAGGTGTGGGTGACCAGCGACCGGTGGGGCCCGTTCAAAGGCGAACTGCTCCACCTTTCCTATGGCGAATGCGCACTTTACCTGGTGATGAAGCAGGATCTCGGAAACATGATGCAGGGTGGAGTGGTCCGCATACCTGTTCAGTTTGCCTCCTCTGCAATGCGGGCACGCTTCAACGAGGGCGACGGACAGCTTTACGTTGCCGGTCTCCGCGGATGGCAGACCAAGGCCGCCAACCTCTCCGGCTTCGACCGCGTCCGCTACACCGGCCGCCAGCCCAAGACAGTTCGGGATCTCAAAGTCGACGAGAATGGCATCCACCTGACCTTCACCGTTCCTCTCAAGGACGACGTCGCCACCGACATCAACAACTTCCTCGCCCAGCAGTGGAATTATCAGCGCTCATCCAACTACGGATCAGACGAGTATTCGGTCTATTTCGAAGGGGAAAAAGGCGTGGATGATGTGGACATCGACGAAATCTCCATTTCGGAGGACAAAAAGACCATCACCCTGAATGTGGTGGATCTCCAGCCGGTTGACCAGTTTTACATTGAGTTCAACATCGAGGCAGCCGACGGGAGCAAAATCGAGCAGAAGATTCTGCACACCATTCACAAGGTTGAGTAATCCTTTCGATCCGTGCCGGCGGCAGCACCTGCCTCCGGCAATTCCGATTGGATTCCGATCCGATGATTGATTATTTTCCCGTCCGGTTGAATCTGGACGGGATTTTTTTATTCAAATTCGTGGTTAGATTCCGAAGACTTCAGTTTAACAAAATCTTTGAGTGATGAAGTGGCATAAAAATTTCCTGATCTTTTCCCTCGCGGCAGTGGCAGTGGCTCAGCTGGTTTTCGCTCCAGTCAGTGAGGGAGCTTCCCGACCCAGAAACCGCGGCCTTCTCATGGAAGTTGAAAGCCACGTTTCCGGGGACAAGGCATGGACGACCCTGGACGGGCCTCATGTGATGATCCCCAAAGGCACCAACCCGCATCCGCTGCTGCCCGTTGGCGGCTACAGTGTGACCATCTCGGGAGTCGTGAGGGTGCCGATCCGGTCCGATTACCGCTTTTCGCTGACCTCGGGCTCGGCAGCCACTTTCGTTCTCGAAGGGAAATCACTGATTGAGACCTCGGAGGACAACCCATCGGTTGAAACCCCGCTGGCACAGCTCGACAAAGGATACATGGACTTCTCAATCAGTTTTTCAGGCGATTCTTCTTTGAATGACGGATTTGTCCGGCTTCTCTGGGGGGACGAGGAAACGCCACTCGCACCGTTCACCTATCGCATCATCGGCTTCAACGCGGACGCGGAAACCAAAGCCGCACTGGACGAACAGGAACTCGCCTTGAAAGGACGACATCTCTATTTCGAAAACCGCTGTTTCCGCTGCCACGGACAGGAGACCGGCGATGCCGGATCCGCCGCTCCGGAATGGGCTCTTGATGCACCTTCCTTCGAGGGTATCGGGAGCCGCCGGTTTGCCGGCTGGTTTGCCCGGTGGGTATCGGATCCGACCTCCATCCGTCCCAACGCCCGAATGCCTCATGTTTTTCACGGAGAAACTGCCGGCGAGGATTCCATCGCTGTGGCTGCCTATCTTTCCAGCCTCAGGGATCCCTACGGGATGCCGAAAACACCGGGCGGGGAGAAGGAACAGGGCCGTGAGCTGTTTCAAAAGCTGCACTGCGCGTCCTGCCATCTTCCGCCATCGGATCCCGCACCATACTTTGATCCGGAAAAGCCGATGATCAGCCTCAAACATGTGGCAGCCAAGTTTCCGACCGGTTCACTGAAGCAGTTCCTTCTCAAGCCATCAGCCCACTATCAATCCACCCGCATGCCCGATTTCCGCCTCACCGAGGAGGAAGCGGCCCACATCGCGACCTGGCTCAGGTCAGAGGCACTTGAAAAATCCTTTGGTGAAGTGGACGCCACCCCGGATCTGGTCAGCCGCGGCAAGCTGCTGGTCGAATCCGGAGGCTGTTTGTCCTGCCACACCGGTCCCGGCGAAAACCGGATGATGGCAGCGGACCTCAAGACCCTGGCTTCATCCGGGTGGGATGAGCATTGTGTCGCTCCGGAGCGTCCGCAGTCGGGGATAGCCGTGCACTATTCTCTGACGGATGACCAGCGCAGCGCCCTGGAGGCTTTTGTCACAAAGGCGGCCTCGTCATCCATGGCCCATACCCCCTACGAATCGGTTAACCGACAGATTGAGAACCTCCAGTGCGGCAATTGTCAC
>JAUIAG010000348.1 GCA_030425355.1 Verrucomicrobiia bacterium | reverse complement strand
CAAACGGCAGCGTCATCAGCATGTGCCCTCCTGGCCGCAGCACGCGGTGCAGTTCCTTCAGCACCTCCGGCAGATTGAAAACGTGTTCGAAGACCTCGGAGGTGAAGACCGAGTCAAAGGAGTCGTTGTCAAATGGAATGGTCCTCCCGTCGTAGAAGACGTCGATATCTTCTCCCTCATGCGAGTGGCCGCTGGTTTCAATGTCGAGCCCGACGTAATCATCGACCTTCAGCAGCTCCCGGTAGGGTTTGTTGCCACAGCCGAAATCCAGCAGTCGGCCCTTCATGTACTGACTGCCCCAGCGGACGCCCTCGAGAAGCCCCTTGCGAATGATGTAATACGGATTGATCCAGATTCCCGTAAAGGTCGGGATGAACATCTGGCGGTAATAGATCTTCCTGAATCGACTGATCATGATGAAGAGAGAGTGGGCCGTGCAATTATGGTGATGTGATCAGTCCGATATTCGTGAGGAAATTCCGGGCTTCACTCAGCGTTGACACATAGGCCCTGCGGCCTGCGTTGAAGAATCCATGTTTTTCACCCGGCCATGCGGCGACCGTGCAATGCCTGCCGAGACCTCTGGCTTTCTCGCGAAACTCAATCACGTTGGTGAACGGTGTTGTCGTATCTGCCGTGCCGTGGAGGATCAGGGTTGGAGGGAGTGTGGCATCCACCTGGTGCAGCGGTGAGATCCACTGCCAGTGTTCGCCGATTTTCCTCCGGCCGTATCCGTTTTCCGAGGTGTCGATAACCGGGTTGAAAAGCACAAGGGCTGCCGGGATCACAGCCGGCGGGTCAAGCTTCTCAGGTCCGTCCTGCGGGACACGGATGCCCGGGAGAGCGGCGCAGGCTGCCACATGCCCGCCGGCGCTCCCGCCGGCCAGAACGATCTTATCGGGATCAATGCCGAACTCCCCTGCATGGGAGTGGAAATAATTCAGGGCGGCGCGTCCGTCGCTCACACTGGCAAAGGGAGTGGTTCCATGCACGGATGAAACCCTGTATTCCAGGCAGATGGCGGTCATCCCCAGCCCGGAAAAAAAACGGGACTGGGGATAAAACTGCTGTGGTTTCCCGCCGGTCCATCCGCCTCCGAAGAAGAAGAGAATTGCCGGTCGGGGATTGTCGCCGGACTTCGCTTCATCCATCGGTTCAAAGAGATGGAAATGGAGTTCCCCCTGTGGAGTGGTTTGATAAATGCCCACCCGGTCGGGCTGACGGGGTGCATCTTCCTGTGCCTGGGTGGTGGTGACACTCAGCGGGGCGCTGACAAACAGGAACAGCAGTATCAGGGCATTTCCCGACCAGCATTCCGATCCTTTATCCAGCCGTTGCATGCGGGCATTGTGCCTCAATTGGCATTCACTGCACAGTCTCACTTTCCCGGCATGCCCCCACAAGGGTATTGGTATTCCGGCACACTGGACCCGCCGGCCTGCGGATCCGGTGAAGCCTTTTCTGCCCGGCATGAACGGGCGAGCCTAAATCCTTTTGAGCGTCTGTGGCGGCTCTGGTATATTTCATGGTGATGTCTCGCATTCTGTCAGTGGCGCGATTTACGATCCTGTCGATTCTGAGGTTCCGGCTCGGACTGGTGATGCTGGTTGTCCTCGGAGCCGGGGTCGCCGGCCTGCCATTTATCATCCGTCATAACGGAACAGCCGAGGCTTTCGTGCAGGTCTATCTGACCTACACCGTCGGATTTGTCTCACTGATTCTTGGTTTGATGACGCTCTGGCTGGGGTGCAGCCTTCTTTCCCGCGATATTGAGGAAAGTCAGCTGCAGCTGGTTACCACCAAACCGGTGGGGCGATGGGAAATCTGGGCTGGCAAATGGCTGGGACTTCTGGTTTTCAACGCGGTGCTTCTGGCAGTGAGCGGCGGTGCTGTCTTCGGGCTCCTTCACTACCAGGCCGGCAAATTGCCGCAGGAAGAACAGCAGGTGCTTCGCCAGACAGTCATGGTTGCCCGCAATGCAGTGACCGAACCGCCTCAGGATCGAAGCCTCGAAATTGAATCCATCTTCCGTGAACGAATGAAGAAGGAAAGAGCGGCGGAGTTTGGTGAGGATTATGTCAGGCAGAAAGTGACCGAGGATGTTCTGATGATGGATCAGGTAGTCAACCCGATGCACATGCGTTTCTGGAACATCGACCTTCCATCCTGGCGTCAGGAACGTCTTTCGAAGGAATGGACACACATCCGTTTCAAATTCCACGCAGCGGAGTTCGAGCGGGGGGCGCTTTACGATCTGAACTGGGTGGTGGCCACACGCGACGGCACCAAACAATGGGAAACCCGCGTGGATCTCGCCGCCAACCAGATGCACGAACTGGCTATTCCCCCCGGCGCCATTCCCGAACGCCAGCCCTTCCGCATCGAATGCCGGAATTACAATGACATCACCCTGATCTTTCCCAGCGACGACCCGCTGCAGCTTCTTTACGTCGACGGCAGTTTCGGAATGAACTACCTGCGCGCGCTCCTGATAATCCTCTCCGGTCTTGGCCTGCTGGGTGCACTGGGCTTGTGCGCCTCAAGTTTCCTTTCGTTCCCGGTGGCTGCTTTCATGACCCTCGGGCTCATCCTGCTCTTTTCAAGTGGTAACCTCATTCGCGAGGTCCTGGTTGAAAATACGCTTGGCAACACTGAAACCGAGGAAGGGCCGCCTCCTGCCGTGAGGGTGCTCGACCGCGTGATGCTCCCGGTCTTCCGATTCTTCGACAAGGTGCTGGAGGAGTTTTCTCCAGGCTCACCCATTGAGTCCCTGACAAGCGGACGGAGTATTCCCACTGGTCTGGTGGTCTCAACCTTTTTCAAACAGATGGTTCTGGCGGCGGGAGCGCTTGGATTGGCCGGTATGTGGATTCTCTCCAACCGGGAACTGGCAACAGCTCAGGGTCGATCCTGAAGGCACAACTCAGATGGGTACAGGCAGAAAAGCAATTCTGGGAATTATCGCGGTGGCACTGATTGCTGCCGGCGGCTTCAATCAGAAGGGGATGAATGAAATCCGGAGGGAGGTCGGTCTGACCCGCGTTGACCCGCTGGAAAATGCTCCGCCGCTGCTGGCATTTTCAACGGTGGCCCTTGGCGGGTTTCGGGGACTGATCGCGAATTACCTGTGGATGCGTGCAAACCGCCTCCAGCTTGAAGGCCGGTATTTCGAGATGGTCCAGCTCAGTGACTGGATCACCCGCCTCCAGCCGAATTTCACCCAGGTCTGGAAACATCTCGCATGGAACATGGCCTACAATATCTCGCGGAATTTCCGTTCCGACCGCGATCGGTGGCTGTGGGTGCAGAGCGGAATTCAGCTCCTGCGGGATCAGGCCATACCGCTGAATCCCAACCAGCCGGTTCTCTACGAGGAACTGGCGTGGATATTCCACGACAAAATGGGCAAGAAAATCGACGATGCCCATTTTTATTTCAAGGAACTCTGGGCGAGGGAATTCAACCGCCACGTGATGCAGTACCCGTCCCTCGATAATCTCATCAACCCGCAGACAGAGGCCGAGAAGGCCAGTGCCGCCTATATCCGCGAGTATCACAAACTCGACCCGGTCTTCATGAAGGAAGTGGATGAAAAGTACGGCCCGCTCGACTGGCGGATCACCGATTCACATGCCATCTACTGGGCCGCTTTGGGGCTGAAGCGATGTCCAGACAAAAGCATCGTGCTCAAGCGGGCCATCTGGCAGTCCATGAAGGCCGTGCTGGACCGCGGCAGGCTCATCATCAGCCCGCTGAGTGACACTCTCGAATACGGGCCCAACCTGTGGGTCGCCGACAAGGTTGACAAAATCATGCTCGAACTCATTGAGGAAACCCCTGAGCGCGCTGAATACGTCCGGCGCGCCCACCGCAATTTCCTCGAGGATGCCACCTACTATTTCTACACCCATAACCGCCAGGAGGAGGCCATGGAATATTACAAACGCCTCGCTGAACTCTACCCGGATTTTGTGGAGAAAGGAGTCGGTCTCTCGGACTACGTTGTGGCACGGGTGGTGACATTTGCCGATCTCAATCCCAACCGCGCCCGATTGGTTGTCGAGGGATATCTGGAGACCTTCTTCTATTACACAGCATTGATGGAGGATGATCTGGCTCAGGGAAACCTTGCCATGGCCACCCAGATTCATCAGCGATACAATGAGAAGGTCGCCGACAGGATCCAGGAAATCGGTCTGCCAACCATTCGCGAACTGAGTATACAGAAGGCATCCGAGATCATCCGCGGTGAAGTGCCCCGCTTCAACGAAAACATGATCCTCAGCCTCAAAAGCCGCATGCCCGACTTCGCTGAGCTGGCCGGGGAAATTGAGCCTGCAGATACGGAAGATCCGGACCCGGACTCCTCCGGAACCGGAAGCCGTGAGAGTGATGGCACTTCAGCCGGGGTTAACCCGGTCCCAGATCCCTGATCCTGCCTGCAGACCTCACATCATTTCATCACTCACAGACCGGAATTTCTTCGGCTTCACCGGCACATGAGCCGGCCTCACAACAATGGTGTGAGAAGCCGCGGCGTCTATCCGAACTGAGTGGCCCCCGACCTAAAAAAATCTGCGCAGGAGATTGAGAACCACCGACAGAACCACGCTGATAATAAGCATCGAAACCAGTGGTATGTAAACACGGCTGCTCCCGTTTTCCACGCGGATATCACCCGGTAACCTGCCAAACCAGTTGACCAGCCACGGCGCGTGGTTCAGCGCAAGGCCAAGGCCCACCAGGACCGCTCCCGCAATTATCATCCATCGTCCCATTTCCCGCGCAGCGTAATGCCGTTCACAAACAGCTGCAACCCGTCAGCCATGCCGGACATTTGCAGCATGTCCTCTGGCGGCATGGTGCCCGGCACTGCGCCACCACCAGGATTGTTCTTTGATGATTTTGTCACTCGCACTCGATGGCGGGAACTATCGGGGTAAGGCTGTGATTCACGGAAT
>JAUIAG010000016.1 GCA_030425355.1 Verrucomicrobiia bacterium | reverse complement strand
TCCAGGCATCAATGATGTGGTCACCGATGCATTGACCTATCCCCAGCAGCTGATTGCCATCAGTAAATCCGACCTTCCTGTAGATTTCTATGGAAACTCGATCCTGCTGCCATCCAATCCAGTCCCGACCCGGACAGATGCTGGATATTCCGGGGGAATCCCGGTGGTGTTCAGGCTGGATGGAGACACGCTGGCAAAGACAGTTATTTCTGAGGAGGGCTTCAAGCCTGATCCTGATGACACAGTATTGCCATCGTCGTCTGAAGTCTCGGTTGTGGTCAAGGAGGCGATTGCGACCATTTCTGTGGTGGCTGATTTCACCGGTGCCGGTGTCCCGGTGCAGTTCAACAACTGGGATGAGCTTGAGATTCGCGGTAACTACATTGTCGCGAACCTTCTGGTTGATGTCCTGGAGGATGATGGAGAGATTCCGACTCCAGGCGCGCCGCCGGTTTTTGAAGGAGTCTTCACCACTGGTCCATTGAAGCCGGCTCATTACCAGTTTCTTTTCACCGTGAATGGCCACCCGGTTGCCCGCAATTTCTTCATGGTCAAAGGCGATCATCCATTTTTTGACTGGCTGGATGAACACCTGCGCAGCCTCGAAAGTCATGCTGACGCGGGACTGAATGCCATCATCCACCAGAATGATGCCGACGGCGACGGGCTCTCCGATTTTTACGAATGGGCCATGCTGACAAATCCGGTGAAGTCTTTTGACAGGGCACCTGTCCGCCCCGGTATCATCACCCGGAACGGGAAGAAACACTTCACCTTCGACTTTGACTTCCGCGAGGGATTTGAAGGAGTTGACTACCAGATTCAGGGCAGTGATGACCTGCTGAAATGGGTCCCCATCGAGACCAGCTGCACCGTCATGGAACACACGGAAAACGGAGACGGCACATCGCATGTTTCACTGTGCCTTGACCAGGCTGTGGATCAGGTTCCAACCCGATTCATCCGCGTCGTGGTCATCAACACCCAGGAAGCGCCCTAGGCGGCTTCAGAACAGATTTCAGCAGTCTCATCCGGGACTGCTGCCTTCGACATAATCGTTTCGGCGCACGGCTGCCCTCCGGGGACCGTGCGCCTTTTCTTTTAGCGATTGGACCGTATGGATTGGAGTGCCTTGTCATCCTCCATCTGTCGGCAGCGTGTGTTTCAAGTAGTTCATTGACAATGGAGAGAAGACCTGCAAATGCTGCGGGTCAGGGCTGAACCGGTCCTGCAGACGCTATGAGATGGCATCAATTTCTTCAGGAGCACGGGGACACACGACGTCTTGGCAGGCGCATCATCGGCACCTTTCAGCACTCAGTCCCGGCGTCCCTGATCCGGATCCTTGGAGCGCTGGCCGCATCCGGTTTCATGCTTGTTGCCGTCCGTCATGAACTCATACCCGGCAGCGGGGATCTTTCCGCACCAGGCCGCAACATGCTTTTCATCCTCATGCTGGCAGCCGGCCTGTGGATGACCGAAGCCATTCCCGCCTTTGCCGTCAGCCTTCTGGTCATTGCCATGGAGATTGCGATCCTGGCCAGGCCCGGCGCAGAAATCAGCGGCGATACCCTCTCGTGGGAAACATTCATTCATCCATGGTCCTCCCCGCTCATATGGTTATTCCTTGGCGGCTTTGTCCTGGCTCACGCTGCGGTGAAAACCGGCCTCGACAGCATCGTGGCCCGGCGCATCATCGGGCTCTTCGGGAACCGGCCCCACTTCCTTCTTTTTGGAGTCATGGCGGTGACCTTTGTCCTGTCGATGTTCATGTCCAATACAGCCACCGCCGCTATGATGCTGGCCCTACTCGGGCCGGTTATCAACAGCCTTCAACCCAGCGATCCATACGGGAAAGGACTTTCGCTGGGCGTGGCGATGGCCGCGGCCGTCGGCGGCATGGGCACCATCATCGGAACACCACCCAATGCCATAGCAGCTCAGGCACTCAGTGAAAGCAGTCCCATCTCTTTCCTTGCATGGATGACGATCGGTCTGCCTCCGGCTGTCGCTCTATTTCTCCTGGCCTGGGGTTATCTGTGCATCCGGTTTCCTGCGCGGCAGGAACGGATTCCGGTGGAGGCTGTGATGCGTGCCCCGGGTGCCACAGTCCCGGCAGCGGCGCTGAAGTGGAACCTTTTCATAGTTCTGGCAGTGTTTCTTTTTGTCGTGGGCATGTGGTTGTTTGAAACGGCTCACGGGATTCCGGCGCCGGTGGTTGCTTTTTTTGGCATCGCCGCGCTTTCTGTCACGGGAGTGGTGACAGCGGCCGACATGCGAAGCCTCCCCTGGGATGTCCTGATCCTTATGGCGGGAGGACTGGCGCTTGGGGCCGGTGTTGAAAAAACAGGACTGGCCCAGTGGATGGTCGGTCTGATTCCCGATGATCTTACCGGTCCTCTGCTGGTGGTCCTTTTTGCGGTCATGGCCGTGCTGATGTCCAACTTCATGTCCAACACGGCAACTGCGAGTATTCTGGTCCCGGTCGTGGCGGCATTTGCCGTTGGAAGTGCACAGACACTGGTTCTTCCTGTGGCACTGTGCTGTTCCTGTGCGATGATTCTTCCGGTTTCCACACCGCCTAACGCAGTGGCGTTTGCCGGCGGCAATCTCAAACCCGGCGACTTCATCCCCGGAGGAATCCTCATGGCACTGCTGGGGCCGGTGATCATTTATCTATGGATGCAGATCCGGTTCTGAGGCGCTCCTTCATTCTGCCAGTTCCTATTCCTGTTCCTGTTCCCGACCGGTCGACGATGACATCCCGGCCATTGTGTCGATGGCTTTGAGCACTGAAGACGGATGTTCCCATGGAATGAAATGGTTCCATTCCCTGTGCCGGTCGATTGTCAGAAGTGATTCAAGACCTGCCTTGCGAAGCTCATCGAGAAGGTAGTCACAGTTCTCAACCGGCACGAGCCTGTCCTCACCGCCGTGGATCATGACAATGGGAACGGTCAGCTCAGGGAGGCGGTGCCTGAGTTCGATCAGGTCGGGTCCGAGCTGGATCAATTCTTCATTGGAGAGCCTGAACGCTTTCGGCAGTGTCCACTCCAACAGTGGATGGGCCGCTGCTTTCTGAAGAAGATGAATCTTTTCGAGTCCGGGATCAACAGCGGCCCCTATCAGTATGACCCCTTTAACAAGTCCGGGGTATTCAATGGCGAGCTGGAGGGCTATCGGTCCTCCATAGGAATGGCCGATGGCTATGCATGGCCGACCTGCTGTCCCCTCAATAACATACCGCGCAACAGCCGTCTGCGATTTCAGATTGCCGACCGGGATGCTGCTCATCGTCCCACGATAGTCGGGCCGGTCATAGGCAATCATCAAATACTTTTCCGGGGCCATCCGGATAATGTCCCCGAAATTTGAGGCATCACCCGGTGAACCGTGTATCAGAATCACCGGCAGGTCTTCGATGGATGCATTCCAGTCATCCGATGCGTATACACTCACTGAAAACTGTCCCGGACTGTCTATTCTTTCTCTGAAGGGCGGATCCCACTGGCCGGCATGGTATTCGAAGGCCATGGCGGCCAGATGCAGCAGGGCGGTGCCAAAGGCGATGACAACAAGCGGCATGGCCGGAAGAAGCCACGGCCAGTGGGAGCGGCAGAATTTCAATGTCCGCTGAAGTCGGCTCCTCATTGATGGCCGTGATTGAGAATTTGATTTCCTGACTTTTGACACAGCGATATGGCGGTGTTGACTCTTCCACTCATTCTATGCCGGGGCCGTTTTTTTGCATCACAGGAGTGGAGTGGAGTAGAAACCCGGCGCCCGAGGCCTCCTTATCCGCCACTTTTCACCGGAGTGGAATTGTGTCACTCTGGAACCATGGTCATTGTAACGGTTTATGTGCACGTAAAGGCGGATTGCGTGGAGAAGTTTATCCGCGCGACGCGGGAGAATGCCGAGAACAGTCGGAAGGAACCGGGAATCGCGAGGTTTGATGTCATCCAGGAGGCGGAGAATCCGACCCGTTTCATGCTGATTGAAGCCTACAGGAATGCTGAGGCACCGGCTGCGCACAAGGAAACATCGCATTACATGAAATGGCGTGACGCTGTAGAGTCAATGATGGCCGAGCCGCGAACCAACCGGAAATACGTGGAGATTTCGCCCGATGAAAGCGGATGGTGATCCACGATCATGGTCATGGGTCATTCCCCCGAGGATGCTGGTGGGGCCAGGACGTGTTCGCGAGGTTGTCCAGTGGATAGAACACCGCGAGGGACCGGTCGCCGTGGTCACCGGGCGGTCCCTGGGGAACTTTTCAGACGTCGTTGAAGGGGCTGCGCGCCTGAAGGACCGCATTCTTGAAATGCGGTATGGAGGAGGTGAGCCGGAGTTGTCGGGGATCATGTCCCTTGTGGACGAGGCGCGCCTGGTGGGCATCCGTTCAGTGGTTGCGATCGGCGGCGGCAGTGTCATTGATACGGCCAAGGCCATTGCGGCGCTTGTTGCCCAGCCTATGGACTCCGACCCCATGGACTTTCTCGAAGTGATCGGGGGCGGGCAGCCACTGGAGTATCCCGCACTGCCGGTGATGGCCGTTCCGACCACTGCCGGCACTGGAGCGGAAGCCACCCGGAATGCTGTCATCGGTTCGCCCGCTCATCGTGTCAAGGTGAGTCTGCGGCATCCGTCCATGGTCCCGGATATGGTGATTCTCGATCCTGAACTGACGCTGAAACTCCCCCGGAGTGTGACGGCATCAACCGGTATGGATGCCCTGACCCAGCTGGCTGAAGCCTTCGTGACCCGAAACCGGAATCCGTTTACCGACGGGTTCTGCCGCGAGGGGCTCGGGCTTGCCGCCCGATCACTTGAAGTGGTCTTTGATAATCCGGACAGACTGGAAAGCCGCCAGGACATGCTCCTGGCCGGATATTTCAGCGGGGTGGCACTTGCCAATGCCGGACTGGGGGCCGTCCACGGATTTGCCGGCCCGATGGGTGGCATGTTCGGGATTCCGCATGGCGAGATCTGTGCGACTCTGCTGCCGACCGTCTTCCAGCACAACAGCCGGATAATTCACAACCGGCCGGCGGATGAATCCGGCGTGGCAGACCTGAGAAACCGCTTTCTTGAGCTTGCGCGGATTATTTGCCGGGACCCGACAGCAACTGTCGAGAGCCTGCTGCATCGTTTGAAACAGTTCAGAAGCCTGCTGGGGATCAGAAGTCTCCGTGAAATGGGTGTTGAATCATCCGGGTGGCCCCGGATTATTGAAAAGGCCGGAGCTGCCAGTTCGATGAAAGGCAACCCGGTTCCGTTGGGAGCCGACGACCTGGAGGAAATCCTCCGGAATGCGTAAGCCGGTTTCAGAAGGACGGACCGATTCCGATTCCGGAATAGTTGGCAACCATGGAGCGGTCAATGAACCTTCGTCCGTCGATCAGCAGAGCGGACGGGTTCCGTGTCCGAAGCATTTCAGGCAGTGTGGAAAAGTCATTCCAGCGGGTCATCAGCAGGACGGCCCTTGAATTATCGACTGCGTCCTCAAGGGACTGGCAGTAGGTGACGGACCCTTCCGGGAAGTGCTGCTGCATCGCCCGCGCCGCAATGGGATCATAGGCGCGGACACTTGCTCCTTCCTGAAGCAGTCTGTTGATCACGGGAATAGCAGGCGATTCGCGAATGTCATCCGTGCCCGGTTTGAAAGCCAGTCCAAGGATTGAAACCGGAACGCCTGCAAGCGCCGGGAAGTTGTTTTTAAGGAGGCTGACCATCTTCTCCGGCTGAGCGCCATTGACTTCGAGAACCGCTTCGAGAATGCGCATCGGAACATTGTGGGCCTTTCCATGCGCGGCCAGTGCCTTCACGTCCTTGGGAAAACAGCTTCCGCCGAATCCGCATCCGGCCTCGAGGTAACTGACAAAGCCAGGCCTGATCCTCGAACCATCGGGGAGTAACGGGGTCAGGCGCTTGTCGGCATGCACGCCCCGCATCACTTCAGTCACATCCACCCCGGTTGTGGCCGCGCACAGATTCCCGATTTCATTGGAGAATGAAATCATGGTCGCCAGCAGTGAGTTGGCGGTGTATTTGATCATCTCGGCGGTCCGACAGTTGGTGCGGATTTTGTCTATCGACGGGAAAACCGCGTACAGCTCCTCAAGGGCGTTCAGCGTCTGATCGTCGGTTCCGCCCATGACAATGCGATCCGGGTTCATGAAATCAGCCACGGCCTCACCTTCCTTGAGGAATTCCGGATTCATACCGACACCAAAGTGGACACCGGCCTTTTTCCCTGATGATGCTTCTATAGCCGGCAGCACAACTTCCTCGGACGTGCCCGGAACAACTGTCGACTTGACGATGATGCTGTGCCATGTGTCCTTGTGCCGCAGGGCTTCTCCAATCTGGCCGGCAGCAGCGCGGATGTAGGTCAGGTCGATTCTTTCACCGTCAAACGGTGTTCCAACCGCGATCAGTGACAGGCTTGTGCCGAGCACTGCTTCCTTCAGATTGGTGGTGGCCTTAAGCCGGGTGCCGCTGTTTTTCTTCAACAGGGCCTCCAGCCCGATTTCATGGATTGGAGGCACTCCATGGTTGATCATATCCACCTTGGCCGGATCGATGTCCACACAGGTCACCTCATGACCCAGTTCAGCCAGACAGACTCCGGAAACAAGGCCGACATAGCCGGTACCGATAACTGATATTTTCATGTGAGAGAACTTGAAAGTTGAGAGTGGGGAGGCAGCACGTCTGGCTTACAGGTCTTCGGCGACGCGGTTGTCGCGGTACCACAGCATGGTCCTGAGCAGTGCATCGTCTATCGACCATCGTGGTTCATACCCCAGCTGGGTTCGGGCCTTTTCAATAATCGGGCAGCGGCGGTTCGGATTATCCGTCAGGTAATGACGGTCCGGGCTGGTCTGCCTGGTGACCGTGCCTGTGTAGCCGAAATGTTCGCGGCCGATTCCGGCGATACGGCAGGCAAGGTCATACATGGAGATCTCCGGTGTCTCAACGCCGATATTGTATGGCTCGCCTGCTTTTCCCCGGACGAGTATCTTGTAATAGCCGGTGACAGCATCGGCTATGTAGCAGAAGGTGCGCGTGGGACTGCCATCGGAGAGCAGACTGATATCCTCATTATTGAAGACATTCCTCGCAAAGTCGGGTATCACGCGCCGGTCCGATATCTTCAGCCCCGGACCGAAATTGTTGAAAGGGCGTGCGATGGTGATGGGCAGTTCATACTGCTCGGCAAAGTTCACGCACAGAGTTTCTCCAAAGCGTTTGGACTCATCATAGCAGGCGCGGGGCCCGGTGCATGAAACCAGCCCCCGGTAAGTCTCCGGCGTGGGAATCGCATCCGGAGTCGGATCGCCGTAAATCTCGCTTGTGGAGTAGAAAAGGAACCCGGAAACCGGTCGCCCCTTCTCCTTCCGATCCACGCAGTAATCCAGCAGCCGCCGCAGTCCCCCAACATTCGCGTCCATCGTCGCAATGGGGTGCCTGCGGTAGAATATGGGGGAGGCAATGGATGCGGCGTGGATAATCCAGTCAAAATCCGCCATGGACTCCGGGAGGGGATCAGTGATGTCATGACGGACCAGTTCGAGATTCGGGTCGGATTCAAGGTCCTTCAGCCACTGTGGCACCCCGCGGATGTAATTGTCAAAGACAGTCAATGAGATGGGCCTGGCGGCCTCACTGTTATAGTGAAGCACGCTCTGGACAAGGTAGTATCCAAGAAAACCCCCGCCTCCGACTATCAGCAGGCGTCCACCTGCCATGCGGCCGAATTCCTCGCTCAGCCGGCTCGAGATGTCCGCCAGGTCACTCGCCACAACATCCCTGGCAGACGATAATTCCATGTGCTCCATCAGTTTCTTCCTTTGAATATCATTCGTGATCTCATTTTTGTGCGGAAATAGCTCCGGTTCAAGAGTTTCCGGCTTGAAAACGACCTGCCCCCCGAAAAGCGGCACGTCATCCACGCCTCTTTCCCATCGCCAGCCGCGGAAGAAAATGAAGGATCAATGTCCTGATAATTGACACGTTCTGTGAATTTCCCGACCTGATAGCTGAATTCCTGGTCCCGGCTCATTGATATCGACTCCGCCCGGACGGAATCTCAACAGGTGAGGACTGTCTGAAGACTGGCAACCCGATCGCTCTTCTCAATGAGCCTGCTCCGGTTTCGAACGCCCGAGTTCTCCAGTTTCCTCTCGAGTTCGGCCATCACCCGCATGAAGGCCGAGGTCATCGTATGTCCCCGGCACGATGTCCTCAAACGAAGCTCCCTGGATTGTATCTCAACTGACGCCTCAAATGACGGACTGTGGTCTGGCTGCCAGAGGATCCATACCAATGCACGACTCCATGCATATTGATTTCCCAGTGCGCACAGCTGTCCCTCCATCCACATGTCCACCTCTTCAAGGCGGATCATCCCGTCATATCTGATTTCTACCTGAATTTTCATCGACAGTTCCTTTGTTGTTTCCTGTTTCCTGTTTGTTGCTGCGATCCATGGATCACGTTTTCGCCGTTTCTGTTTCTGTGGCCGTCCTGCTTTCCACGCGCTCCTCCAGGGAAATAACCAACTTTTCCCTGCATTGCTTTCTTCAGAGTGAACCCGTGTTATGAGATATTCGGTCAAATGCTTTTATCGGGCAAACATAAGAATTCTGATTGATCGTCAGGTATTGTCGAAGTATTCTGGCTTACTATGGAATGGTTGAACTATCATCATTTAAGGTATTTCTGGGTTGTTGCGAAGGAAGGGAGTCTGGCGGCCGCCGCATCAAAGCTTCATGTGTCACAGTCATCCATATCGGAACAGGTGAGGGAACTGGAAGCATCGCTGGGGGAGAAGCTGTTTGAGAAGGAAGGGCGCAAGAATAGGCTGACGCATGCGGGGAAAGTAGTGCTGAGTTATGCGGATGATATTTTTGCGGTGGGGCACGAGATGGTCCAGGTGGTCCGGCAGAAGCGGGAAAGCAAGCGGCTGCGTCTGTATGTGGGTGTGGTGGATTCGGTGCCCAAGCTGGTGACAAATGAGATATTCAGGCCGGTATTTTCCATGCCTGAGCCTGTGCATGTGGTTTTCAAGGAGGGGAAGATGTCGGATCTTGTGGCACAGCTGGCGGCCCACCGGCTGGACATCATTCTCTCGGATGAGCCGGCTTCCAATAATGTGAATCTGAAGCTTTTCAATCACACACTGGGTGAGACCGGCACCGTCATCTGCGCTGCGAAGCCGCTCTGCGCGGGACTGGATCTGCCATTTCCTCAGTGCCTTGAGCGCATACCGGCACTGGTTCCCTCGGATTTCTGCCCGCTGCGCCGCAGCCTTGAGGCGTGGTTTCGTGAGATGGAGATTTCACCGATCATCGCCGGGGAATTCGATGATCTTGCGCTGATGAAGGTCATGGCTGCAGACGGTCGCGGTTATACAGCAATTCCTGCCATCTCGGTGCGCGAGGCAATCCAGCATTACGATTTTCAGATTCTCGGTGAAATTCCTGAGGTGCTGAACAGCTATCATGTCGTGACGGCCCATCGCAAACTGGTCAATCCCGCTGTCAAGATGGTCACCGAGTCCGCCAAGAAGAACCTCTTTGGTGGATCAAAAAGCAAACCGGATCCGCCACGCGCTGCAGCCGCGTGAATGGGGACACTTCGATAAAGCTGCCTTTTTGGTGCGGATTAATCTCTTTGAAACCCCCGGTATGCCATGGCAGTTTGTGCCAGTCGTGAGATTCACGGCTTTAGCGACGAAGGGCATATCGACAGTTTATGTTTCCTGACTTCCTCGCTGTATAAAAACCACAAAGTACCCTGCTGACTCCTGCTCCGGCTGCCCCTCTCTCACAGCCGGGCAGGAGTTTTTTATAACTCCGGCGCCGCGGCTGATGCCTGAAATTACGGGTGATGAAGTGGGGTGCACTCAGGAGCGGATGGAAGCGGTTTGACGGCGGAGCCGATTGCCCTGTATGGGAATGGATGTGAAAAGCGATCACGGGTTTGATGCGGTCATCTTCGATCTGGACGGGACGATAGTGGACAGTGAACCACTGCATGAACAGACTTTCTACCAGCTGTTTGAAGAGCTGGGTCACAGGGATGATCACGGCATCCGCTTCGAGGAATACCTCGGCACTTCGGACGAGGCAGTCTGGCGGGATTTTCTTGTGAGGTTTCCCCAGCCGCAGGGCATCGGGGAACTGCTGCTGTTAAAGCAGCAGCGATACCTCGAGGTCGCGGCCAGTGTTCGGCCGGTCTTTCCCGGCGTGTGTGATCTGGTGAGGTCGCTTGCGGAGCATTACCAGCTGGGGCTTGCCTCAGGATCCCGGCACGAGGTGATCAATGCCATGCTGAGCATGGCGGATCTGGATCCTCATTTTCCCGCGCATGTCCGCGTCAGTTCCCAGGATGTTCCTCAGGGCAAGCCGGATCCCCGGATTTTTCTGAGAGCGGCCGAACTGCTGGGGGTTGACCCATCCCGATGTTGTGTGATTGAGGACTCCGTGTTCGGAGTGACAGCGGCCAACCGGGCCGGGATGAAGTCCATTGCCATCACCAACACCTTTCCAGGCGGGAAACTGACACATGCCTGGAAAGTCGTCAGTGATTACCAGTCCATCAGGACGATTCTTCTGAAGTCGGCGTAAGCCACCTTCAAAGTAGGGAAATTTCTGGCGGCGGCATCTCTCCCAGTCGTCACTTTTTACCGGTGGCGCGATTGAGCGCGTCCTCCAGCGCGTTGAGTCCTCCTCCGCCGGAGAATGTCTGCCGGGATGGGGGAGGGTTTCTGTCCCGGCCCCGGGATGAGTGTCCGCCTGTGGGCGGTGAGGATTGGGAGGGTGTGCCCTGGCGGTTGTTCCGCTGCCCGCCGATTTCGGGTCGTGACTTCATCGACAGGCCGATGCGCTTCCGGTCGAGGTCGAGTTCGGTGACTGTGACCATGACCTTCTGTGAAACCTTGACGACCTCATTCGGGTCGCGGACGAAGTTGTCCGACAGCTGTGAGATATGGACGAGACCATCCTGATGAACGCCTATGTCCACGAAGGCCCCGAATTTGGTGACGTTGGTGACAATTCCCGGCAGCTTCATGCCCGGCTGAAGGTCCTCCGGCTTTTCGACTCCTTCGGCAAACTGGAATGCCTCGAATTTTTCACGTGGATCCCGGCCGGGTTTGTTCAGTTCGTCCATGATGTCGCGCAGCGTGGGCAGTCCAACATCCTCGCTGACATAGTCCTCAATTCTGATTGATGAACGTTTGGATGGATCGCGGAGGAGGTCGGCGACCCCGACGCAGGCATCGCCCGCCATTTTCTCCACCAGTCCGTACCGCTCGGGGTGAACAGCTGAAGCATCGAGCGGGTTCTGAGACCCGTGGACTCTGAGAAATCCGGCGGCCTGCTCGAATGTTTTCTCCCCCAGTCGTGGCACCTTGAGTAATTCGAGGCGGCTTTTAAACGGCCCATTCTCCGAACGGTAGCGGATAATATTCTCGGCGATGGTGCTGTTGAGGCCCGAGACATACTGCAGCAGTTCCCGGCTGGCGGTGTTCACCTCGACGCCGACCCCGTTCACACACGAAACCACCGTGTCATCCAGAGACTTTTTGAGCAGGTTCTGGTCGACATCGTGCTGATACTGGCCGACCCCGATGCTTTTCGGGTCGATCTTGACCAGTTCCGCCAGGGGATCCATGAGTCGGCGTCCGATGGAAACCGCGCCACGGACCGTCACATCCTTGTCCGGGAACTCACGTCGGGCCACTTCGGAGGCACTGTAGATCGATGCACCGGATTCATTCACCATCACCACGGTGACGGAGGCGGGCAGCCCGCACTGGCGCACAAAACTTTCAGTTTCACGGCTGGCGGTTCCGTTGCCGATGGCGATTGCTTCAATGTTGAAATGTTCGACGTAGCGGCGCACCTTGTCCCGCGCCTGTTCAATCTGCGATGACGACCCCGCTGTGGCATAGATCACATCATCGTGTTTCAGGGACCCCTGGGCATCCAGAATGACAAGTTTGCATCCGGTCCTGAATCCAGGGTCAAGTGCCAGAACATTCTTCTGACCAAGAGGCGCAGCCATCAGCAGTTCGCGGATATTGTCGGCAAACACCCGGACTGCTTCCTCATCGGCGGATTTCTTGGATTGCAGCCGGAATTCTGTTTCCATGGACGAACTCATCAGTCGCTTGAAGCTGTCGTCGCATGCCATTGCCATCTGCCGTCCAACCGGGCCATTGCCTTCGACAAACTGCCTTCGCAGCAGCCCGCAGGCTGCCTCATCATCGACCTTGAGCCTCATCATGAGCACCCCTTCACTCTCGCCCCGGCGGATCGCCAGCAGTCGATGAGACGGAATCTTTGTCAGTGGTTCATTCCACTCAAAATAGTCGCGGAACTTCGCAGCCTCCGCTGACTGGTCCTTGCCGGTGAGAACCTTTGACGACAGGACCGCCGTCTTTGAGTAAAGGTCTCTGATGGCTGCACGGGCAGTGGAATCATCGCTGATTTTCTCGGCGATAATATCGCGGGCTCCGGAAAGTGCCGCTTCGATATCCGGAACTGCCTTGTCCTTGTCGTCGGACTGGACAATAAACTTCGAAGCCAGTTCATCAAGGGCTTCGATAGTGGCGGACTGATTCTGTTCAATCCACTCGGAAAGCGGTTCAAGGCCTTTTTCCCGGGCGATGGTGGCACGTGTGCGGCGTCGGGGGCGGAACGGCGCAAAGGCGTCTTCCAAAGCTGTCATGGTGGCCGCGTCCATGATCTTCTTTTTCAGGCTGTCGGTGAGCAGGCTGCGTTCCTCGAGGGACTTGAGAATCGCCTGACGTCTGGCGTCGAGGTCTCCCAGCTGCTGCATCCTGTCACGGATTTGAGTGATGGCCACTTCATCGAGTGAGCCGGTGGCCTCCTTGCGGTAACGGGCAATGAAGGGCACTGTGGATCCCTCGCCGAGAAGTTTCGCTGTCGCGGCCACGATTGCGGCTGCCAAACCGGTCTCGGAAGCAATCCGTGCAATGAAGGCTGGGTTGTTCCAGATGTTCCTGGAACTCTGGCTGTCGGAAGTCGTTACGCTCGCACTCATCAACTGGCCAAGTTGATTACCAACCGCCCGGCCCTCAAGTCCAGAAGGAACCGACTCATTTTCATCCCCGCAATCTGCCCCATGGCCGGGAACTTGCCGGTCTCCGATGCTGTGCTAAGGGTACACCATGAAACGAATTCTCCCGGTCCTCACCTGCCTGATGCTGTTGTCCACCTCTTCATCCGCTCAGAAATCCATGGATTCCCGCGAGCTGGTGGATTTGGATACCCCGTTGTTCAGATCACTCTCTGATGCCCTTCAAAAAGCCCGCAATGCCACAGTGGACACATTTTCCGGAGACTGGGTCGAGATGTCGCCGGGGAGTAAGCACGCGGTTTTATCCATTCAGGACGGCGGTTCAGCGCGGATCACACTCGAACTGATGCTTCGGAACCCGCAGAAGGGGGACTTCTGTCTGATCACCCGTCAGACCGGCGATTCGGGATTTGACCATGCCGACACCGGCAACGGGGGAAACGCGGGAAAAGAAAACGACAAGGAAGAACCGGCCCACCGGACACGGCTGACATTCCGCGGGCAGACGACTGTCTCCATCAGCCTCGACGGGCCTGAAACACTCTGGCTCACGCTCATCACAACCGGCAGACAGGGTGCTGCAGAACCTTCGTCACTCCAGTATCGTGTCAGGGAGCTGGTCCTCGAGTAGGCCGGACTGATCAAAAAACGACAGGGCGCGCCGGTAGTTCTGGATTCTCCAATAATGATCCGATTTTAAAAAATCCGGGCGCTGCAAATCTCTCGAATTAACAAGGAAACGGATCATCTTCATTGAAAAACGGAATCATCCGGGCTTTAATTATTCAGATCAACGATACGTGAATTTCCAAAGATGACAGAAAAGAACTTTTTTGGTCGCCAGGGAGTCGGAAGTCTTGCGCTTTTCCTCCTTGCATCCGCCCTTTTGATGGTTTCCGGAACGGGAAGAACTGACGCAGCTGAAGGCCGCCCGTTGAGAATTCTATTTCTCGGCCACGATTCCAGCCACCACAACTCCAATGAGTATTTTCCTATTCTGGCGCAGGAGCTGGGGCGGGAGGCGATCTATTTTGATTACCAGACCCGGGTCGCCGACGCGCTTGAGCGGGATTACCTTTTTCAGTTCGACGGGGTGCTTCTCTATGCGAACCACCTTGAAATAACGCCGGAGCAGCTGGACAACCTGATTGATTTCGTCCGATCAGGACGCGGGTTTATTCCGGTGCATTGTGCGAGTGCCTGTTTCACTGACCAGAGGCGTTATATCGAACTGGTGGGCGGGCGATTCCGATCCCACGGCGGAGAGGTGTTTTCAGCCACGATAATCAACCGGGAGCATCCGGCCATGAAAGGGGTCGAGGAATTTGAGAGCTGGGACGAGACATACGTGCACGACCGCCACAACGAGACCAACCGCACCGTGCTCATGGTGAGAAAGGACCGGTCCAATCCTGAAGGCGAGCCATGGACATGGGTTCGCGAGGAAGGCAATGGCCGGGTTTTCTACACGGCCAGCGGTCACGACCGCCGGACATGGGACGACCCCGGATTTCACCAGATGCTCAAGAGTGGAATCGTCTGGGCAGTTGGTGAACAGGCGGCCGGGCAGTGGCGGCAGTTCATCGAGACCCGCAATCCGCTGGTCTACGAGGAAAGGGACAACATCCCCAACTACGAGCGGCGCCCTCAGCCATTGCCCTATCAGCTGCCGCTCAGTGTTCAGGACAGTCTCGACTACACCCGTGCTCCGGTCGACTTTGATATCGTCCCGTTTGCATCCGAGCCGATGATCGTCAACCCCATGGCTATCAGCTGGGACGACCGGGGAAGACTCTGGGTTATTGAATCCGTGGATTATCCCAACGAGATCACTTCCGACCGTATCGGGCGCGATTCGATCAAAATTCTCGAGGACACCAATGGCGACGGCCGGGCGGACAAGGTCACCACTTTTGCGGCCGGCCTGAATATCCCGACATCGCTTCTCTGCATCGACGGCGGAGTCATCGTCTTTCAGGCCCCCGATGCTCTCTTCATGAAAGACACCGACGGCGATGACAAGGTGGATTACTCCGAGGTGCTTTTCACCGGGTTCGGAATGGGGGATACCCACGCCGGTCCATCGAATCTTCGTTATGGCTACGATAACTGGATCTACGGGACCGTCGGCTACAGCCGTTTCCGCGGCACGGTTGGCGGAGAGGATCACGACTTCGGAATGGGTGTTTTCCGCTTCAAACGCGACGGATCCAAAATGGAATTTCTCCACCAGTTCAACAACAACACATGGGGGCTTGGGTTCAACAGCGACGGTGAGGTCTTCGGATCGACCGCCAATAACAACCCCTCCTTCTTCGGCGGCGTTTCGGCCGTTGCTCTGGGAACCCCGGCCGGCAGCGCCAAAATGATAGCCGATTCTCCGAAGTTCCACCCGATCACCCCGAATATCCGCCAGGTGGATGCCTTCGGTGCCTACACAGCTGGCTGCGGACACGCCTTTGCCGCATCCGATGCCTTCCCGTCTTCGATGAGGGACAGGGTTGCCTTTGTCAATGGCCCGACCGGGAACCTCACCGGGATGTACCGCATTGAAAAGGACGGTGCCGGTTACGTGGCAAAAAACAATTTCGCCTTCGTGGCCAGTGCGGACGAGTGGTTTTCACCGGTGGCGGCCGAGATCGGCCCGGATGGCCATGTGTGGATTGCCGACTGGTATAACTTCATCATCCAGCACAATCCGACTCCGAGCGTACAGCGGGGCGGGTATGATGCACAGAATGGTCCCGGCAATGCTCACATCAATCCAAACCGCGACCGCATGCACGGCCGGATCCACCGGGTGGTTTGGAAAGGCGCAGCGAAGAAGTCCATGGTGAACCTCGAAGACGCCACGGTTGAGGAACTGGCAGACCAGCTCGCCAATCCCAACCAGTTCTGGAGACTCACGGCCCAGCGGAAACTGATTGCCAGGGGCTCCGTGTCCTCCGAAGTGGCTCAGCGTCTTCGCGACATGGTGCAGGCCAATGATCATTCCTCACCGCACGCCTTCACCGTATTGAGTGAGCTTTACCTCATGGACCGTGAACTTTACACCAGTGTGCTTCTGGCAGGAAATACCGCCATGAAGGCGTTCGCCCTGAAGGCTCTTCCTCTTGGCGGGGAACTCGGACAGCTTCTCTACGACACTGCCGTGCTCACCGACAGTGACCCCCGCGTCCGCCTCGCCGCATTTGAAAAGCTGGCCCAGGTCGAACCGGATGAAATATCCCGCAACATCACCGTCCAGCTCCTCAAGGATCAGCAGAACCGCGGGGACGAATGGCTGGATTCCATCCTCAAAATCTGCGCTGCACGACACGGAGCCCGCGTCTCCTATAAGCTGGGCGAGAACATCGTTCCGAATTCCTCCCTTGAGGAACTGGAAGGAGACTCGATGCAGCCGGTGGCATGGAGAGTCAGAAATTACAGTGGACGCTCCAGCCATGCTCTCGACAACACCGTGGCGCATTCAGGCAGCAACTCACTGCGTATCTCCTCCGAAAACGGATCCGACACCAGCTGGCATGTCGTTGTCCCGGTCAAGCAGAACACTGAATACCGCCTGTCCTGCTGGATCCGGACGGAGAATGTCCGGGGGGCAATGGGAGCGCTGATGAATGTTCATGTTTCTCCGAATCAGGAACTGACCACGGCGGTCAGCCGCACCTCCGACTGGCAGCAGGTGGAGCTGATGTTGAATACCGGCAGCCGTAACAGACTCGATCTCAACTGTCTGTTCGGCGGCTGGGGACGCTCCACCGGCACCGCCTGGTACGACGACATCGCCCTCCAGGAGGTTCTTTTTGTCGAGGAGGATGAAAAGACCGAGATCGCCGGTGATGCCGGTCGCGGCATGAAAATATTCAAGGAACATCCAGTTGCAGCCTGCAACCGGTGCCACAAGATTGACGGCACCGGCGGTGATATCGGTCCGGCACTTGATGGCCTGGCCGCCCGCAAGTCACGCGATTACATTTACGAGAGTCTGGTTGAACCCAGTGCCACCATCGCCGAGGGATTCACCCTGCAGGCTTCGCCCATGCCGCCCATGGGGCTGCTGCTCAAGCCTGAAGAACTGGCGGATGTCATGGCCTATCTCATGACTCTGGAATAAGATCCAGGAATCATTCATTTATCTGTTTCCAATGCCGGCCGGTCACTCCGCGCCGGCATTTCTTCTTTTTCAGCCGGCACTTCCGATGCTATTGATGGCCGGAGATGAATCGCAGACGATTAGGAAAAAGTGGCCTTGTGGTCTCCGAGATCTGCATGGGGACCATGACCTTCGGAGAGCAGGCAGATGAATCCATGGCGCATCGCATCATGGATATGGCCTATGACCGCGGAGTCGATTTTCTGGATGCCGCCGAGATGTACCCGGTGCCTCCGAGCGCCGAAAAATTCGGAGTGACCGAGGAGTTTGTCGGCCGGTGGCTGAAGGGAAAACCGAGGGATTCGGTCATTCTCGCCTCGAAAATCACCGGTCCCGGACACGGCTGGTTCCGTCCACCGGTCCGTCACGGGATGACCGCCATCGATGCACATCAGATCCGCCGGGCTCTCGACGACAGCCTCCGGCGGCTTCAGACGGATTACCTGGACCTTTATCAAATACACTGGCCGGATCACGGCATGCCGTACGAGGAGGTCATGGGTGCACTCGCGGAGGAGAAGAAAAGGGGACGGATCCGGGTCTTCGGCTGCAGCAATGAAACCAGCTGGGGGCTGATGAAAAGTCTGTGGGCTGCCGACAAACACCAGCTTCCGCGATTCGAATCTGTGCAGAACAACTTCAGCCTGATCAACCGCCGCTGTGAAAATGAGCTCGCTCAGGTCTGTCGGCGTGAACAGGTCAGCCTACTGCCCTATTCGCCACTCGGTGGAGGTGTTCTTTCCGGCAAATACAACGCCGGCAGCTTTCCGGCAGGGGCCCGCTTCTCGGATTACCTGCAGAAAGGAATGGAGCGGCAGAAGAAGATGGCCCGCCGCTTTGTCAACGACCGGACATTGATGGCCACCGCGAGGATCATGGAGATAGCTGCGGAAGCCGGAATATCCCCGGTGACTCTTGCCGTTGCGTGGTCCAAACAGCATGACTTTGTGGCATCCACCATTATCGGAGTGTCCCACATTGACCAGCTTGAAGACTGTCTGAAGGCAGCCGATGTCATTCTTGACGACGCCGTTATGGAGAAGCTGGAAGCGTTGGAGGTTGAGATTCCCAATCCGATGACCGAGGACGGGCTCAGGAAACTGTAGTTCACTGCCGGTGTCGGTAAATAAATGTGGAGGTCCGGAGCGGTCGGCTAATCGGTGGAGGTCCGGAGCGGTCGGCTAATCGGTGGTGGATTGATGGATTTCCGACAGCACGGCTTCGGCGGCCCGTCTACCCGGGCCGGAGGCTCCGAGTGACCGGCACATCTCATCGAGTTTCCGGCGAACCCGGTTTCTCAGACCCACATCGCAGAGGAGCTGAAGGGCGAGCTGATGGAGCCTTTGTCCGGTCAACTCCTGCTGGATCAATTCCGGGTAAAGTTCCTCGCCGGCGAGGATATTGGGCATGGCGAGCCATGGGACGGTAATGATACGGCGGGCTACCTGATAGGTGATCCACGATGTGCGGTAGACAACAACCGCCGGGACGCGAAACCACGCGCACTCCATGGTGACAGTTCCGCTGCAGGCAATCGCCAGATCGGCCTCATCAAGGTGTCGGCTCAGGTTTCCGACATGGATTTCAATATCCGATGCTTCGGGGAGGGGGGCGGTTTCCTGGATCCACCGGGCCGCTTCCCCGGATGGCACCACCACGCAGAACTGTCGCCCGGGGTCCTCACTTTTCAGCCGCAGCGCAGCCTGCAGCATCACCGGCCAGTGATGCCGGATTTCCCCATGTCGGCTGCCGGGCAGCAGGACGATCTTCGGTGATTGCGGCCGCTCCGATTCGGGCCGGAATTCCGGGCTGAACTCCGGATACCGGTCGACAAGAGGGTGGCCTACAAACTCAACCCGAAGTTTCGGTGCATGCGATTCATACCATTTCCTTTCAAAGGGGAAGATACTGAGCAGGCGGTCGAAGTGGGATTCGAGGACGGCGGCGCGCGAGGCGCGCGAGGCCCAGACCTGCGGTGAGATGAAGTAGATCATGCGTGGGCGCTTGCCCTGCCCGTATGGTGGTGCCTGAATCGCGCCAAGGAATCGTCTGGCAAAACGGAGATTGAACCCCGAATAATCCACCATGATCACGGCATGGGGCCTGAAGCGAACTGCCTCCTCCACCAGCCGGCGCATCGCATCCCGGAAAAACCCGATTTTTCTGAGAGGTTCGATAAGTCCGACCACGGCATGGTCCGGCAGATTCACTATCGAGCGGACACCGAGTCCGCGCATCCTCGATCCGGCTGATCCGCACCAGTTCAGACGCAGTCCTCCGGGTGCCAGGATCCGTATGGACTCGATCAGCTCCGCGGCGAGGTTGTCTCCACTTGCTTCGCCGGCGATGATGAACAGACGGATTTCTGCGGTTGAATTCTCCGGGTCATTCATTTTCCAGCGGATCGCGGGACTTACTACTGATTTGCTTTTCGATACGCCGGGTTATCTGGCTGGTTATCTCCAGGGCCAGGTCGAGAGAGGCCGTGGCCTCCTCGCCACTGACCATCGGCTTCTGACGGCTTCGAACGCATTCAATAAAACTCATCAATTCAAGAGCAAGCGGCTCCTCGACCATGATGGGAACCGGTTCCCGGACAACTTTACGCCCCCCGAACTGACTGACGATCTTCTGGTTCCGGCCGCGCAGAAGCTTTGTCAGCACGCCCGATTCCTTTTCATCCCCGCGGGCCAGCCGGTATATTTCCCCGCGTTGGTTCCGGTAGTCGAGCGAGATGTAGCACTGATTGGGATCTCCGGTGAATACCCTGATTTTCCTCAATTGTTCCGGACTGACCCGGGATGCCGTCACATTGGCGATACAGCCATTGTCAAATGTCACCCGTGCGTTGGCGATGTCCTCCGAATCACTGAGGACCCTGACTCCGGTGGCGTCGACAGATCGGACTGGAGACTGAACGAGTGCCAGTATGATATCGAGATCGTGGATCATCAGATCCAGTACGACCCCGATATCGATGCTGCGCGACGGAAAGGATGAGAGTCGGTGAGACTCAATGAATTGCGGGTTCCTGGTAAATTCCTTGATGTAGCTGAACACCGGATTGAAGCGTTCGACGTGACCCACCTGCAGCTGCCGCCCGGTCCGGTGCGCGGTTTCCACCATCCGGCGTGCTTCCTCGAGGGTGGGGGCAATCGGTTTTTCAACCAGCACATCGCAGCCGGCCTCCAGACACTGCATGGCCACCTCGCAATGGGTGACGGTCGGGGTCACTATGCTGACGGCATCACTCCTGGCAATCAGATTCTCAATGCTGCGAAAGGCCGTGACGCTGTAATTCTGGGCAATGGCAACGGCCCGGTCGTGGTCCTTGTCATAAACGCCAATGAAATCGACCCGGCCCTTGATGGCAAGGTCGGCATACAGTCTCGCGTGGTGCCTCCCAAGGGCTCCGGTTCCGATCACAGCCACTTTCAGAGGGGCAGCCATAGACCATCAAATTGTACCGTCCCGGTTGAAAAGGCGAGGCAGAATCAAATGAAATCCGGTCCACTTCACCAATGCCGGCGCAGAGCAGTCAGGGCGTGTGCTCAAATTCTTGCGGGCATGATGGATCCTGACTAAGTTCTCGGGAATGCATGAAGTAGTCATCATTGGATCAGGATGTGCGGGACTGACCGCCGCCATTTATACTGCAAGGGCCAACCTCAATCCTGTCATCCTTTCCGGACGCATGCCACTTGGACTGCTGACAACCACCACCGTCGTTGAGAATTTTCCCGGCTTTCCGGAAGGCATTGATGGCATTGAACTCATGCAGCGGCTTCAGAAGCAGGCTGAGCGCTTTGGAGCGCAACTGATGTATGGCGCTGTCGAGGCAGTCGATCTTTCCGGTTCACCATTCAAACTGACGGTGGACGGCAAGCCGATGGAGGCCCGCACCATCATCATCGCCAGTGGGGCAGGGCACCGCAAACTCGGCCTGGAAAATGAGGCGAGACTGGAGAACAAAGGCGTCACCTACTGCGCGACCTGCGACGGGGCGCTCCCAATTTTCCGCGACAAGCCACTGGTTGTGGTCGGCGGTGGCGACAGTGCCTGCGAGGAAGCCTCCTATCTCACCCGGTTCGGTTCGAAAGTCTACATGGTCCACCGGCGCGACGAACTCCGCGCCTCCCGGATCATGGCTGACCGGGTGCTCGGCAACCCGAAAATTGAAATGGTCTGGAATACCGAAGTCACCGACATCCTCGGTGAAACACTTGTTTCCGGTGTGCGTCTGCGCAACAACGTCACCGGCGGGGAATCCACCATGGATTGTGCCGGGGTCTTCATCGCCATCGGTCACGTCCCCAACACTCAGGTTTTCAGAGGCCAGCTCGCCATGGATGATCATGGATACGTCCAAATCGCCTCCGGAGCATCAACAGCTGTTCCCGGGGTTTTTGTCGCCGGCGACTGTGCCGACAGCGTCTACCGCCAGGCCATAACCGCGGCCGGTATGGGATGCGCCGCCGCCATCGACTGCGAGCGATACCTCGCCGGTCTCGCTTGAACAACCGGATTCACCCCAAGGACAATTTAATTTCTCACAGCGACAACTCATGACACCACAGGAAGTATCTCAATCGCTTGGAAAGGACCCGGAAATGGTTCTGCTCGATGTCCGTGAACCGGACGAACGCTCCACCGCTGCCATTCAGCCATCCGAATGGATCCCCATGAATGAAATCCCTTCAAGGCTCTCCGAACTCCAGCCACTGGCTTCAAAAAAGCTGGTGGTCTACTGCCATCACGGCGGTCGCAGTGCCCGGGTCGTCGCCTTTCTCCAGGATCAGGGTTTTGAATCCGTCCACAACATGGAAGGCGGGATAGACCTCTGGTCGCTTGAAGTGGATAACAAGGTTCCACGATATTGAGTTCCTGAGAGACAACCGTTTGCTGTCCGCCGCCCTCCCATGAGAAAGGCTTCCATCCTCCGCGAAACCCGCGAAACCAGAATTCGCTGTGAGCTCCGAATCGACGGATCGGGCCAAAGCCGCATCAATACACGGATTCCATTCTTTGATCACATGCTGACGGCTTTTGCCCGGCACAGCGTGATTGACCTGGATCTTGACTGTGACGGCGACATCGGAATAGATGCCCATCATTCCGTGGAGGACACCGGGATTGTTCTGGGACAGGCGTTTCTCCAGGCCCTCGGCGATAAATCGGGTATCCGTCGGTATGGCACGGGCTTTGATCCGCGGAACCCGCTGACCGGGGAAGCATTTGTTCCCATGGATGAGACACTTGCCCGGTGCGTCATCGATTTCAGCGGCCGTCCCTATCTGGTGTGGAAAGGACTGCAGGACTATTCATTCCGGATTGTGAGTGATGCCGAACGCCATCAGGACATGTCTTCGTCCTTCAGGTTCGGTCTGGCCCGGGAATTCTTCCAGGGATTTGCCAATGAAGCGCGATGCAATCTTCATCTGGAGCTGCTTTATGGCGAGGAACCACACCATGTGGTGGAAGCGCTGTTCAAATCATTTGCCCGCGCGGTTGATTTTGCCTGTCAGAACGACCCCCGCATTGCCGGACAGCTGCCCTCCACCAAAGGCAAACTCTGAGCTCCAGCCGCGAATTCCGGACTCATCCGCCGCCGCCTTTGAATTCCGTTTACTCGTCGACCGTCAAATCAGTCGTAATGGCCGATCCGGCCCTGTCACCAGCCCGGCAGATATTTTGAATTGCAGGATTTTTCTTAAAAAGGCACCGTTTTTCCATGGATCGGCTCGTCTTTGTCCGTCATGACCGGACCAGGTGCCGCCCGATTGGATTGAATAATCGTGTCTGAAATCGCATCAAATCTCCAGATTGGCCCCGAGGGAGAGGCTATTTCTGATGACCATCTTGTCGAGCAGTCCCGAAAGGGGGCCATGGAGGCCTTCGAGGAATTGGTGCGGCGTCATCGCGACAAGATATACGCCCGCGCTTTCAGCATGATGCGCAACGAGGACAGCGCAGTGGAACTGTCCCAGCTGGCATGGATACGCGCATGGCAGAAACTCGACCAGTTCAAGGGCGATTCCTCTTTCACAACCTGGCTGACACGGATCACCATCAACCTCTGCCTCGATGAGATCCGCAAGCGGAAGCGGAACGCTGCCGACTCCATTGAGGAACTGGACGAATCCGGTGGGGTGGAAAGAAAACTCCCGGTCATGGAGTTCAACCCGACGGCACGAATGGAAAGATCGGAGCTGCGCCGGAAAATCGATGAGGCGCTCAGCCAGCTTTCCGATTCGCACCGATCGGTCATTGTGCTTCATGAATTTGAAGGCATGGAATACAGGGAAATAGCCGAGGCGATGGGATGTTCAATCGGGACCGTGATGTCCCGGCTGTTTTACGCCCGCCGCCGGTTGGCCTCGCTCCTGTCGGGAGCACGGAACGAACTCACTTGAATCGACATTATCGATATGGAATCCGGAAATAACACACCGAAGCATCTGATGCTGCAGGCATACGCTGATGGCGAACTGTCACCCGCCGAGCGCAGTCATGTTCAGAGTCTTCTGGTGACGGACCCCCAGCTTCACTCGGAAATCGAGAGCATCCAGTCACTGCGCGATGCGCTCGATCAGGCCGGGGAGCCGCCCCGTACCTGCCCGATGGAGCAGCATGATTTCTTCGGTCATATCTTCAGGGGCCTTCAGCAGTCCGGGAGTGCCTCTCCCGAAGCACTGACCATGGAGCTGGTCCTTGAAATACAGGCTTATGTGGACGGCGAACTCAGCGGAAGTGACCGCCAGGGAGTGGAGAAAGTGCTCGCCGGCAATGCCGCTGCCAGAACACTGCTCGCCCAGCTGAAAAAAACCGCCGCACTGACCCTCGCGGATGACGAGGTCCTCCGCCCGTGTCCGGAGAGCCACGATTTCTACTGGGCCGGTATCCACCGTGAATTGCAGACCGGAGGCCGTGATTCATCCTCTTCGGCTTCACAAACCGCGGCCGGCCCGCTCAAATCCATGCTCCAGTGGCTTCTGAATCCCGTTGTGGTTCCCGCCGCACTGGTTTTCGTCATCTGCATCATGGTCGGGCACCAGTTCGAAAGACGTGGCATTTATCAGCAGGTTCAAGTCAGTTCCGCCTATGTCGATCAACAATCCGGTATAGCGGTTTATTTCGTCGACTCTCCGGAGTTCCTCAATGGTGCCATCGACTAGCTACCACTCATTTTGATTCAGGACTTTAATTCACCCCGAGGCATGCACTCATGACAAATACCCCATTCAAATTCAGCTCCCGCCGGGGCTTTTTCACCGTGATGGCTGCCCTGATTGCGGCTGTGGTCGCGGGATTTCCCACCGCAGAAGCACAGGACTCACTTCAGTTTTTTCCGCAGCTGGTCGTTGCGCAGGATGACGTCAACCCGCCGACAGGCGGCCGTCGCCTCCACGGGCCGAATGCCGACAAGATCAAAGGCATCACCCGGAAAAATCATGTCTTCGAAATAAATGCCCTCGCCCGGAAACCGGTCTCCGTGCAGATGCGGAAAACCACCCGTGTCATCCTCAGTTCAGACATCATTCTCGAACTCGAGATGCTCACTGAGGCCTCTGTGTCGGTCAAAATATTCGACGCCAAAACCCGGAGAGTTCTCAAAGGGCAGACTATCTCGACCAATATTCCCACCAACATCATCGTCGGGCCCAACGGGGAGCCCCAGGTTGTCATCGTGCTCACCAAGGGAGACAAGCGTCCCCGCTGACGCATCGGTCGGCTTAATCCCCTCAGCATTCCCGCATTCAACCCGCTCAGGCCGCCTCAGGGCGGTTTTCGTTTTTTCTCCCCAGGCCGACACCGCACTGCCGTATTTTTCCTGTAAAGGCCTTATTTTTATTGATAAATGCGGCTGATTTTGCGATAAAATCCATACTTCAGCCCGGAAAGATTTCCGGGCCTGTGGAATCGATCTATGTCAGAAGAAAATCCTTCTCCCCGGAAATCCGTCACATCGGTGGATACCGATTACAACGCCTCCAAAATCGACAAGCTCGAAGGTCTGGAAGCGGTCAGAAAACGTCCGGGTATGTATATTGGCGACCCCGATGAAAGGGGTCTGCATCACTGTGTCTTTGAGGTTCTGGATAATTCCATAGACGAGCATCTCGCCGGTTACTGCAAATCGGTGCAGGTGACCCTTCACGAGGACGGGTCGGCTTCGATCCGGGATGACGGACGGGGCATTCCGGTGGATATCCATCCAAAGTTTCAGATCCCGGCGGTTGAGCTGGTTCTGACCAACCTTCATGCCGGCGGCAAATTCGGTCAGGGGGCCTACAAATATTCCGGCGGCCTCCACGGCGTCGGTGCCAAATGCGTGAATGCACTTTCAGACTGGTTTCTGGTGGAGATTTCCCGGGACGGCAAGGTTTACTCCATGGAGTTCGCCAAGGGCCAGACCACCCAGAAGCTGAAGACGGTCGGCACTTCCGAATCCACCGGGACCTTCATTCGCTTCCGGCCCGACCCGACGATTTTCACCGTCACCACCGAGTTCAAATTCGACATCCTCGCCAAGAGACTGAGGGAACTTGCCTTCCTCAACAGCGGCATCCGTATCACCCTCGTCGACAAGGCATCGAGGAAGGAGGAAACATTCTTTTACGAGAACGGAATAGCGGAATTTGTCAATCAGCTGGCTGTCAGCAAGACGCCGATCATCTCCGAGCCGATCATAATTAACGGTGTACGCTCCATCGAACTCGACGACGGCAGTGTCGACGAGGTTTATATCGATTGTGTCATGACCTACACCGAGGACTTTCACGAGTCTATCTTCTGCTACGCCAACTCGATTCCCAACCCCGATGGCGGCACACACATGTCGGGCTTCCGGTCGGCTCTCACCAGGGCCATCAACCAGTACGCACGCAGCAACAACCTGCTCAAGGAAAAAGATCCCGCCATCAGCGGCGAGGACACCCGCGAGGGCATCATCTGCGTTCTCAGCGTCAAGCTCCCCAATCCGCGTTTTGAATCACAGACCAAAGTCAAACTGGTGAACTCGGAAATCGAGGGCGTGGTCAGCTCCCTGGTCTACGAGGGGCTTCAGGATTATTTTGACGGCCACCCTCAGATTTCCAGAAAAGTTGTGGACAAGGCGCTGATTGCCGCCCGTGCGAGGGAGGCAGCGCGGAAAGCCCGCGAAACGGTGCGCAAAGGTGCGCTGACAGGCGGGGGGCTTCCCGGCAAGCTCGCCGACTGCTCGGACCGAAATCCAGCCAACACCGAACTTTACATCGTCGAGGGTGACTCGGCAGGTGGCTCCGCCAAGCAGGGTCGGGACCGGAAATTCCAGGCCATCCTTCCTCTCCGCGGTAAACTCATCAACGTCGAGAAAGCCCGCCTGGACAAGGTCCTCCAGAATACCGAGATCCGCACCATGATCACCGCCGTGGGCACCGGTATCGGTACCGGGGACAGCGACGCGGCCTTCAACATCGCCAAGCTTCGCTACCACAAGATCATCATCATGACGGACGCCGATGTGGATGGGTCCCACATCCGCACACTACTGCTCACGTTCTTCTACCGGCAGATGCCGGAGCTCATCAAGGGAGGCTATGTCTACATCGCACAGCCGCCACTCTACCAGGTCAGCCGGAAGAAACGGGTGGAATACGTGGATGACGAACAGCAGCTCAACCGAATCCTCATCGCTCTCGGCACTGACGAGGTGGTGCTCAAAAACCTCGAAACCGGCCAGGAAATCGAGAAGGACCAGCTCGCCGAGATACTCGAGCTGCTGCAGTCGATAGACAAATACCAGACTGCGATTGAATCCAATGGTGCCAGCTTCAGTGAATACATCGATCACATTGATCCCGACTCACACCATCTGCCCCGGCATTATGTGAAGATCCGGGCCGGCAATGACGAGCTCGACCACTACTTTCACCGCGAGGAGGACCTGCATGAGTTTGCCCGCCAGAATCCCGACCTTGGTCTGTTCGGCGTGGAGTCCCCCGAAGCGGCACCCGAGCCGTCCGCCGGTTCAGAGGGTTACCGGATGATCCGCAGGGCCCGTTACGTTGAGATTCACGAAAGCCGCCCACTCGAAAAAATATTCCAGACGCTTTCGGACAAGGGTTTTGATATCAATCACTATTCCGCCCAGGACAAGCCGCTTTTCGAGATCACCGAGGGATCCGGTGACAAACAGACAGTCAAACCGCTTTTCGCCATCCCGGAAATTCTCGAGTTCATCAAGGAAGTCGGCCGGCGCGGCATACAGATCAAACGATTCAAGGGCCTTGGTGAAATGAACCCGAAGGAACTGTTCAGCACCACCATGGATCCATCCAGCCGAAAGCTGCTGCAGATCGACCTTTCCGATGGCATCGAGGCGGAGGAAATGTTCACCCGCCTGATGGGTGACGAAGTCGCTCCGCGCCGACGGTTTATTGAGGACAACGCTCTTCGTGTTCGGAATCTCGATATCTGATCCGAGGAAACTGCAACAGCAAAAAGGACTTTTTAATAAACCCCAAGAATGGTGAGTTTCCGGCGGTGCCTCCACCAGCATATGAGTGTTCCATCCGGAATGTGGGCAGTGGGTCCGGTGACGGATTTCCTCCACACCGGCTCCGGCTCACCAACTCACCAGTGAAGACAAACTGATGGCAGAAGATGAAAATGTGATTCCGCTTCCGGAACCGGACCAGCCTACCGGACCGGGCGGCGAGAATATCCAGAAGATCAATGTGGCTGAGGAGATCAAGAATTCATTTCTTGATTACTCGATGTCGGTGATCATATCACGGGCCCTTCCGGATGTCCGGGACGGTCTGAAGCCCTCGCAGCGGCGCATTCTCTATGCGATGCAGCAGCTGTCGCTTTATCCGGGCCGCAAACACTACAAATGTGCCAAGATCTGCGGTGACACCAGCGGTGATTACCATCCGCACGGCGAGGCGGTGATTTATCCGACGCTGGTCCACATGGCTCAGCCGTGGTCAATGCGTGAGACACTGGTTGACGGTCAGGGCAACTTTGGTTCAGTGGAAGGTGATCCCCCCGCTGCCATGCGTTACACCGAAGCGCGCATGACGCACCTTGGTGCCGCCCTGATGACCGATATGGACAAGGACACCGTCGACTTCGTCCCCAACTACGACGAGCGTCTGACGGAGCCCACGGTTTTTCCGGCGGCCTTCCCGAATCTCCTCGTCAATGGCGGCACGGGCATCGCGGTGGGCATGGCGACCAATATCGCTCCCCACAACCTCGGCGAGGTTGTCGACGGCATCATCTCCCAGATCGATAATCCTTCCATAACCATCCCCGAACTGATGCAGTTCATCAAAGGGCCGGACTTCCCGACCGGCTGTCAGATCTGCGGTGTCAGTGGCATCCAGCAGTATTTCGAGACGGGCAGGGGATCGGTGAAGGTGCGCGGCAAGGTGGATGTCGAACTCTCGGATTCAAACCGGGAGCAGCTGGTCATTACCGAGATTCCCTATGGCGTCAACCGGGCCACACTTGTCAGCCGTATTTCCCAGCTGGTCAATGAGAAGGTTCTGACGGGTATCACCGATATCCGCGATGAATCCGATGAGAACACCCGGGTGGTCGTCGAGCTTAGGCGCGATGCGATTGCCAGGGTGATCATCAACAACCTGTACAAGCACACAGCGCTGGAGACCTCCTTCAGCTCCAACATGCTGGCCATCGATCATGGCCGTCCCAAGGTGCTCAATCTCAAGGAGATCATCCAGTGCTACATCGAGCACCGGCGGGATGTGGTGTTGCGCCGAACCGCTTACGAGCTCCGCAAAGCCGAAGCACGGGCCGAGATTCTCGAGGGGTACCTGATTGCCCTCGATAACCTCGATGATTTCATCCGGATTATCCGTGAATCCGGCAACCGCGAGGAAGCCCAGGGCAAACTGCTGAAGTATGAGTTCAGTCGTCCCGTGGTGGAGCAGCTGGGTATCCTGATCCGCAGTGAAGCCAGGCTGGTCAATGGAGTCTACAAGTTCAGCAAGGCTCAGGCAGATGCCATTCTCGAACTCCGTCTCTACCAGTTGACAGGGCTGGAACGTGACAAGGTCCGTGGTGAATACGACTCCATCGTCGAGAAGATCAAGGACCTCATGGATATCCTCAAACGCGAGGAACGGGTTCTTTCCATCATCAAGGAAGAGTTGAGGCAGATCAGGGATAAATACGCCAATCCCCGGAAAACCACTATCGTTCCCGACGAGGGCGAGATTCCGATCGAGGATCTCATCGCCAATGAAGGTGTCATCATCACCATCACTCACAATGGACTGATCAAACGGACCAGCGTGAATGAGTACCGGGCCCAGAAGAGAGGAGGCAAGGGCATCAAGGGCCTGGGCACCCGAAGGAAGAGTTCAGGAGACCAGCCCGATGATTTTCTCGAGCACCTGTTCACGGCCGGAGCCCATGACTATCTCCTGTTCTTCACCAATACGGGAAGGGTTTTTGTGGAAAGGGTCTATGAGATACCTGAAATGCCGCGCACAGCGGCAGGCCGCAGTATCGCCAACCTCCTCAACTTCAGGGAGAATGAACGCGTCGCGGCACTCATCCGCCTCGAAGCCCGCTTTGATGAGGACCGCAATGACATCACTTTCAGACAGGAGGGGTTCCTCTTCTTCGCCACCAGGCAGGGCAGGGTCAAGAAATCACTGCTCTCCGATTATGCCAATATCCGCAAGGACGGGATCATCGCCATCGACATCAATGAAGGGGATGATCTGATCCAGGTTCTGCATACCTCCGGTGAGGATTCGATGGTGCTTATCACCCGCGAAGGCATGAGCATCCGCTTCAACGAATCCGATGTGCGTTCCATGGGACGCAAGACGGCCGGCGTTCGCGGTATCAACCTTGGGGACGAGGACATGGTGGTCGCTGCCGCACGGGTGCTTCCGAATTCCACCCTGCTTGTCGCCAGTGAAAAGGGTGTGGGCAAGCGCAGCGTATTTGATGAATACCGCGTCCAGAGCCGGGGTGGTAAGGGAATCCGCACCATGAAAACCGGGGACCGCACCGGTGCTGTTGTCGGGGCCCTCAGCGTTGAGGACTCCGATGAAATTATGCTGATCTCCAGCAGCGGACTGATGGTCCGCACACGTGTCGAATCCATCCGCACCACTGGAAGGGTCACAACAGGAGTCAAGCTTGTCGACCTCGGGGACTCCACGCTTGTTTCAATGGCTCCTGTCGTCGAGGATGAAGAATCCGATACGGATCAGGAGGGGAATGGCGAAACTGCTGCAGACGCTGCTGAAGCTGAATCAGTTCAAGAGGAGGCATCAGCCGATTCACCGGACAACGATCCGGACGCTGAAGAGTAACACTTCGGCTGCATCGCCGATCCGGAATCAAACCGGCAACATACATACCCAATCACCGAAACCGGGGAATGTGATTTACAACTGGCCTTGTCACTGGGTGATGAGGTCATTTTTTGTGCCCTGATAGAGATTATGAGTGGATATGCGATGGAAAGGTACGGACTCTGCCGGATGGCATCGACGGAAGGAAGCCCGACGTGAAAAGTTGCACGTGGGCAAGCTCATCGCGGGCAGCTGCCTCCAGTCTGTATCTCAGAATCAGTGGATTGGATGTGTTTGGCTGCAGATTTTGCTCGGGAGAAAAGGACGTTCACGCGAGGTGTTGGAGAAGGGCGCGATGACTCTCACCCCGGGAATGATCATTCTGATTGTCGTGTGAATGGAGGGCGGAGGGCATGAAAAAGGACAGCCGTGAATGGCTGTCCTGATCCGGTGATTGGTGTAAAGCTTTCAGGTGCTCAGCGCTCTTGAGGCTACATCATTTTGAGAAGGGTGTCGGCCATATCGGATGGGGTTTCGGCGACGCCGATTCCTGCATCACGGAAAGCCTGTTTTTTCGCTTCGGCGGTTCCCTGACCGCCGGATACTATCGCACCGGCGTGGCCCATGCGGCGCCCTGGTGGCGCAGTGGCCCCGGCGATGAACCCCGCGACCGGCTTTTTGCAGTTGTCCTTGATCCACGCGGCAGCTTCTTCCTCGGCTGATCCGCCTATTTCACCGATCATGATGATGCCGTGGGTGTCGGGATCGTCGTTGAACATCCTGATGACATCCAGGTGAGAAGTGCCGTTGACAGGGTCGCCGCCAATACCCACGCATGTGGATTGTCCGACCCCGCGGGTGGTGAGCTGCCAGACTGCTTCATAAGTCAGTGTGCCCGAACGGGAAACGACTCCAATATGACCTTTCTTGTGAATGTAACCGGGGGCAATGCCTATGCGGCATCCGCCGTGACTGTCCTTGCCTTCGCCCGGAGTTACCAGCCCGGGACAGTTTGGTCCGATCAGGCGGGTTTTTGATCCCTGCATGGCCGCTTTGACCTGAACCATGTCATTCACTGGAATCCCCTCGGTGATCGCAACAACAAGGTCCACCCCGGCATCAACGGCCTCAAGAATGGCATCGGCCGCAAAGGGCGGAGGAACGAAGATGGCGGACACAGTGGCACCTGTTTCAGCCACAGCTTCAGCCACCGTATCAAAAACGGGGACGGTTTCTGCAAACTTCTGACCGCCCTTGCCTGGTGTCACACCGGCAACCACCTGACTGCCATAGGCCAGGCTCAGCTGGGCATGTCTGCCGCCAAAGCTCCCGGTTATTCCCTGAACGAGGATTCTGGTATCTGAATTAACTAAAATCGACATTTCAAAAATACTTTCTGGTTCTGGGTGGGTATCAGGATGCCTGTTTGACGGCGTTGGCGATTTTCTGGGCGGCGTCCGCCAGCGAATCGGCTGAGATCACATCCAGGGTGGATTCCTCGATAAGTTTCTTGCCCTGGGCCACGTTGGTTCCTTCGAGACGAACGACGAGCGGGAGCGACAGGCCGGTTTCCTCGACAGCGGCAAGGATGCCGCTTGCGATGATATCGCACTGCATGATTCCACCGAAAATATTGACGAGGATCCCCTCAACATTCGGATCGCTGAGGATGATTTTGAAGGCCGCCGTCACCTGTTCCTTGCTGGCACCGCCGCCGACATCGAGGAAGTTGGCTGGCGAACCGCCGTAATACTGGATGATGTCCATTGTCGCCATTGCCAGTCCGGCGCCATTGACGAGACATGCAATATTGCCATCCAGTTTGATGTAATTGAGATCGTATTTGCCTGCCTCGACTTCGAGAGGGGATTCCTCGGTGATGTCGCGGAGTCCGGCAAGGTCCTTGTGGCGGTAAAGTGCATTGTCATCGAAGGAAACCTTGGCATCCACCGCGGTCAGAGACTCCGATCCATCCGGCTTGCGCACGATGCAGAGCGGGTTGATTTCAACAAGCGCGCCATCGGATTTCCACCACGCGTTGTAGACACCGATAAAAAGCTTCACCGCCTGGTTGATGAGAGAGCCCGTCAGACCGAGTGCCCTGGCCAGTTTGCGTGCCTGATACGGCATCAGTCCGAGGCCGGGATTCACCCATTCCTTGATGATCTTCTCGGGTGTTTTCTCGGCAACTTCCTCAATATCCATTCCACCTTCGGTGGAAACCATGATGACAGGCTTGGAGCAGGCGCGGTCCAGCAGAACGGCAAGGTAGAATTCTTTGAGAATTTCCTCCGCTGCAGCTATCAGAACCTTGTTGACCTGCTTGCCGTCCGGACCGGTCTGCTTGGTGACCAGCGTGTTGCCCAGCATGCGTCCGGCTATGTCGGCCGCTTCATCGACCGTGTTGCACAATTTGACTCCGCCCTGGAAACCATCGGTGAAGGTTCCCTTGCCCCGGCCGCCGGCGTGGATCTGGGACTTGATGACGAGTTTGGTGTGACCCTGGCTGGCAAGATCAGCTGCAACCGACCTGGCTTCATCCACGGTGGAAACCGCGTTGCCTGGTGGCACCGCAACACCGTATCTGGCCAGAACTTCTTTAGCCTGGTATTCGTGTATGTTCATTTTTCAGTGTGCGACAGCGGCGGACTTCGAGCCGCCGCCATACGGGAAGGACTTATCTCTCGGAAATCGGGACAAACTTCAGGTCATCCACGCCATCATAGTCGCTCATGGGTCTTATAAGACGGTTGTTGGCAAGCTGTTCAAGGATGTGAGCCGTCCAGCCTGACGTGCGGGCTATGGCAAAAATCGGAGTGAAGAGGTCGATGGGTATTCCCAGCGAATAGTAGACGGTGGCCGAGTAGAAATCCACATTGGCGTGGAGGTTCTTTTCACGCAGCATGATTTCAGCTATCCGCTCGGACATCTCAATCCACTTGGATTCGCCGAGCTTCGAACTGAGGATCTGCGCCATTTTCTTCAAATGCGGTGCCCGGGGGTCGAGAGTGCGGTAGACCCGGTGCCCGATGCCCATGATTTTCTTCTTCTGGGCGAGCGCGTCGGCAATGTAATCATCAACTCTGTCCGGTGACCCGATCTCCTGGAGCATGCGGATCACCCCTTCATTGGCTCCGCCGTGCAGAGGGCCCTTGAGGGTGCCGATGGCTGAAGTCACTGCGGAGTACATGTCTGTCAGTGTTGCAATGGTCACGCGGGCGCTGAAAGTCGAGGCATTCATGCCGTGGTCGGCATGCAGCACGTAGCACATGTCCATGGTGCGGGTCTTTTCATCGCCCGGCACCTCGCCGTCGATCATGTAGAGGAAATTGGCTGCTTCGCTGAGCTTCGGATCAGGGTGCACCAGATCCTTTCCGGAACGGTGGCGGTGGAAATAGGCAATGATGACCGGCACCTGAGCAATAAGCTTAAGGGCCTTCTGGCGCGCCGGTTCCGGTTCGATATTGTCACGGTCGGGGTCAAAGCATCCCATGGCCGACACCCCGGTGCGAAGGACGTGCATCGGAGGAGTGTCTTTGGGAAAGGAAAGGATCAGGTTTATCACTTCATCCGGCAGTTCGCGGTAGCCGGCAAGCTGAGATTTCATCTCGTCCAGTTCCGAGCGGGTGGGCAGATGGCCCTTGTGCAGCAGGTGGACGACTTCCTCATAGGTGGCGTTGCCCGCCAGCTCATTGATGTCGTAACCGGCGTAGATAAGCTGTCCAACCTGTCCACGGACGCTGCTCAGCCTGGTTACCGCCGCGACTATGCCCTCAAGGCCCTTTGAAACCGTTCCGGAATCTGTGTCTGACATTCGATGTTCTCTGTTGGTTTTTGAATCTTCCCCGGTTATCCACTCGCGGAAACCCGCTGAAATTTTCACAAAATCTGAACCATAAAACTGATTACGCAAATTTTCGGTTCAGGGCAATCATCTCTGGAGAATATTTTGGCTCAATACGATATTTTCGCTTTTTTTCTGCGATTTTTCATGAGGGTCTCTGTTGGGGCCTGCAAGTGACATTCATATATCCGTGAGGAGAAGGTGCGGCTGCCTTAACGACGGAAGAGCCCTGAATTTTCCCATGATCTGGATGACTGCCATGCCGGGCGCCAGAAGAGGTTCGACCGGGATCCCGCCGGATGGTCCACGTCGGTGATTCCCGCATTGATCCGGAAGGCCCGGGCGTTGCCGACTGCCTCAAGTGGAATGGCGATTTCCATGGAGTAGCCGTCCGGGGTTTCGCGTGCAGCGAAGGGTATTGCCGGACCGCTGCCGCTGCGGAAGTAGGCTGCGGCCTGTGTGGCGTCGGCTGATGGTTTGAAGTAAATCTGCACCGGCGAACTGTTCCCGGCGTCAAGGGGTGCGATCAGAAGTTGTCCAAAGTCCTGGGTCGTATGGGGCAGGGTTTTATCGATCCACTTATCATCCACCACGTCCATGGCGACGTGGAGAAACTCGTCGCTGACGGCGACTCCAAAGCGAAATGACAGGTCATCGGGTCCCGACCAGTCGGCAATGGCGCCACTCAGTGAGAGCGGTCCGGCAGCCCGCTGGGAGAGCCCTCCGATTCCGGACCAGTCGGCGAGGTCGCCGTCGGTTGCGATGGCATCCGGGGCGACGGCGGGCAGAGCATGTTCCGGTTCGAGAGCGGCCACCGCTGAACCCTCCCAGATGACCGCGTGGCCGAGTACATCGCTCATGGCCTCCATCGCATAGGCCATTTCGACAAATTCCTCGGACCGTGCTGTGCCGCTCAAGGCGAACCTTACGGGGACACGCCGCCTTTCCCCGGCATTCAATTCGAGGTCAAGTCCGGACGGGATGGGATGGAGTCGCGGGTGTGGTGTGAAGTCACCATGCATCTTCACCGTTCGATCCGAGTTATTCACAACGGTGGCTGAAGTCTGCCACCAGCCCTGCTCTGAATTCCAGGTTACGGGTTCCATGTCGACAAGGAGGCCGGCAGCGATGGCATCCAGTTCGCGACCGGACTCTTCCGTCCGGACGTTTTTATCCATGATGCCATTGAGGGTCAGGTTGGCGATCTGCGGGCCCTGATCATTCATGGTGACCCAGACGATCTGGTCGAATCGACCGTGGACCGGCCCGGTTAGCACGCTGCCGCCGCCTGTCGTGGCCAGGTCGATGTAGTCCATGCCCTCCCGGCGGTAGGCGACATACTGATGACGGTGTCCGGCAAACACGGTATGGTCACGCCCTTTCAGCGCTGCGGCTATCGGAGCCCAGCCGGTTTCGTCGCCGTTCTCTTCATGAACCCAAAGCGGCTTGTGAGTGAGGACAATGGTCCAGCGGACATCCCTGTTATCCCCGAGCACGTGGACAAAATAATCGGACTGCTCTTTTCCGATTCTGGTGGCGCCTCCGTCCTCGCTGTTCAGGGCAAGAAAAAGCACGTCCTTGTAGTGAAAATGATAGTAGCTGCGGCCGAAGCGCTTCTCCCAGA
>JAUIAG010000347.1 GCA_030425355.1 Verrucomicrobiia bacterium | reverse complement strand
AAACACATCACCACCATCAAGGAGAAGGGATGTCTTGACGAGTTTCACCGGCTGCTCTGTATTTTCGCTGAGAAAAGCATTCAAATAAATTGGCACCAGATCACACCGGGCGTCCATTTTTGATATCCTTTGCGTGTAAAGCGATGCCTCACCACCATCCGCCAGCAGGCTGGAAACTCCGAATGAATCCGACTGGTATATATTGTCGAAGAGAACCAGGGTCCCGTTCGGCCCCTGCCCGTATAGTGGCCCGAAGTCGCGAATCCATTTGAGAGCGGTGGTGGACTCAATGATATGCAGGCGATCCAGGATATCCCGACATCCGGCCGGGCCTTCAAGAAAATGCATAAAATAGGAGAAGGCCTCCGGATTGCCCTGATCGATGAGAACAAGAATATCGGAGACCGGCGCCACCTTTTTGAAAAGTTCCGTATAAAAACTCAACTTCTTGAGATCTCCGAGTACTTCCGCCAATGGAACACTCACAACGACATACTGCACAGGATCCCATTCGGTGAACATCCGCTTTACGGAGCTGTCCAGCGCCGTCGGAGTAATGGCTGGCAAAGCCTTGATGGACTGATTGGGCGCACCCGTTTCCCCTGATAACGCGGAGGACTGAATCCGGTCACTCACAGCGGCACTTTTCAATGCCGTGGAGTCCGGACGGAGCAGCCAGATAAAAGCCAGCACCAGTGTCTGGACAACTGCCATGAAAAGGACCGCCATGGTGAGGCGGTCCACTGAACGCTTCAAAGGATGCAGGGCCATAAAATGGACGAACGATTTAACAACATCAGATCAGACACGTTTCGGAAAGTAAACTTCCGTGAACAAAATTAATCACGCAGGAAAAAAGAACGGAAATCAGGGGAGACAGGATCCTGCCCATGTGCTGAAGCAGGCATCCTTGCCGCCGATTGCGGAATGTGGATACTTTCTAAAAGTATCCTGTCAATACTGTTCAAAGAGTCTTTTGATCTCATCTTTTTCCAGACCGGAGGCAAGACCAAGCTGGAGGAGAATACGCGCCTTGTGAGGAAGGAGATTATCTCCGGCAAGGACGCCATTTTCAATCATTCTGCTGCCGGCAATGACCCGGCCACTGCCCGTACGGCTGGTTGAAACAACCACAACCCCTTTGTCCCGACAGGCCTTGAAGGCTTCATTCTGGGCCGGGGATGATCCACCGGCACCATGCCCGGCGAGAACAATACCTGCAGCGCCTGTTTCGGCCATGAACTCCACCACATCTCCCGGTGCCCCGGCATAGGATGAAACAACATCGACGCGCGGCCATTCCGTGATGGATGAGACGTCGAATTCTGAGAGGATGGTGTGTCTTCTCACCGGCTCACGGTAGAACTTGACTCCATCCGGATCGACAACTCCAAGGAGTCCGATGTCACGCGCCTGAAATGCCTCGACCTTGTAGGCACTGGTTTTCGTGCCTTCGCGGGCACAGTTTATCTGCTGGTTCATGCAGATCATCACCCCTTTGCCACGTGCATCAGGATGTCCGGCAACTTTGATGGCGTTGTAGAGGTTTATCGGGCCGTCTCCACTGATCGCTGTCGCCGGACGCTGGGCTCCGACGAGCACAACCGGGCGGTCCGTCTTCACGGTCAAGTGCAGAAAGAATGCGGTTTCCTCAAGGGTGTTGGTTCCGTGTGTCAGGACAAAACCTGCTATGTCCTCATTTTCCGCCGCGAGTGTGTTTATCTTGTCGGCGAGTTCCTTCCAGATGTCGGCGGTCATGCTGGGACTGCCGATATTGGTCACCTGCATGGCTTCAACCTGGGCGACATCCTGTATTTCGGGGAGGGCTTCAATCAGTTCGGAGATATCATACCGCCCAGCCCGGTAGTCATTCAGAGTCATACGGGTATCGCCCTTGCTCTGGATGGTGCCTCCGGTTCCGAGAACGTAAACCAGAGGCAATTCTTTCGCACCGGCACCGGACATCGAGAGACTGACCAGTGTAAAAACAACGGCTGCTGCAAACTTATATTTCATGGCTGTAATAGGAATAATCTGTGAGATGGAGCGTTTGATATCAGTAGTCATTGAACATCCTCTGGATTTCCGCGGGGTCCTTTGTTTTGGTCAGGGCAAGTCTGAGAAGCACGCGGGCTTTCTGCGGACGGAGATTGTCACCTGTCACCAATCCGGCCTCTTTTCTTCTGTCGCTTTCCAGAACCCGTCCCTGTCCTTTTCTGTCACTGTAGACGATGACAATGCCCTTTTCCCTGGCTAGTTCGAGAGTCTCCGTGTAATTCCTCGATCCGGAGGCAAGGACTATGCCATCCACGCCCTTTTCGATCAGTCCGAGTACGCTGCCTGCGCCGGCTTCCTGGTAGCCGCCATAAACAATGTCCACGGTAGGCAGTGTTTCCAGATCCGCGACTATGAATTCCGATGCGTAGGTATGTCGGCGGTAAGGCTTGCGGTAATAGACCACGCGGTCAGGGTCGGCATAGCCAAGAAAACCGAACTCGCGGCCATTGAAGGTCTCCACTCTGTATGTGTCAGTCTTGGTGCCTTCCCGGGCAGCCGATATTTCGTCGTTCATGGAAATGAGCGCGCCTTTCCCTCTGGATTCAGGACTGATGGCCACTCGAACCGCGTTGTACAGATTCAGTGGTCCATCACCGCTGACAGCAGACAAAGGCCGCATGGCTCCGACGCAGACTACAGGTTTATCGGAAATTACCGTCAGGTTGAGAAAATAGGCGGTTTCCTCCATGGTCCCGGTGCCGTGTGTCACCACCACGCCGGCGACATCCGGGCGTTCGGCATAAAGGGTGTTTATCTTCTTCGCCAGGGTCAACAGTATGTCTGTATCAATACTGCCGCTGCCTACATTGGATACCTGCTCGTAGGTGATATCCGCGATCTTGTGGACCTCGGGCACTGTCTCGAGAATCTCCTCAATCGTGAAGGTTCCCGATTTGTATCCCGAGAGCATGATCCTTTCAGGGGCCTTCCCCGAAATGGTGCCGCCGGTGGCGAGGATATGCACTTTGGGCAGGTCTCCGGCTGAGGCCGTTACCACGCAGTGCAGGAGTATTCCCGCAACTGCAAGGACAAGGCCCGGCAGTGCGCCTGAAATCTTTAATCTGTTGATTTTTCCATTCATAGTAGGTGTTCCCTATTTTGACCGCGGGTTGGCGGAATTAGTACTGGCTGGCCCGATGAGCGGCCTCGACCTTGGCGAGGTAATCCCCAACGTGCGGCTGTGGATTCAACAACTGAGCTTCGTTCAGGAGTTTGGCGGCTTTCCCGTAATCCTTGACTGAGACCAGCATCCGGGCGTTCTGAATCAGGCTCTCAACCCTGGTGTCCTCCACCTTCTGGGCGCGGCCGAAATATATTTCCGCCCTTTCGATGTCGTTGTTCTTCCAGTGGTATTCGGCAATGAGCAGAAGTGCTCTTCCATTGAGGGGATCACGCTCAACCACTTTCTCGAGGATTCCTGCCGCCTCGTCGCTCTTGCCCTGGCCAAGAGCCGTGCTGGCTTTCAGGTTGAGGACCTCAAGTTTATCAGCCTCGCTTAACTCTGACATCTTCTCGTTTTCAAGACTGGTGAGATAAGTCTCAGCCTGTTCCCATGCGCCTCGATTGACGAGTGATTTTGCGACACGCATGGCCCGGGACAGATCGAGTCCGCTCGCTCTGAGTGCCTCCATGTAATATGGTACGGCCAATTCTATGTTGTTCTGATTGACGAAGATGTCTCCGAGGAGGGTGAGGCTTACGGCGTTGGCTTTACCCATCTGCCGGACCATCATGAGGTTTGCCGCGGCCTCGGTGGTTTTCTGCTCCGAAACGAAGGCATTGGCCTGGAGCAGCAGGAGACTTTCATCGGACGGGTTCTGTTCGATGAGCTTATCGAGGAGCCCGGCCGCTTCAGAGTATCCTCCAAGATTCATCAGACACTGCACCTTGCCCAGTCGCCAGTCACGGCTGTCAGGATTGAAGACCATGGCCAGTTTGTAGGCTTCGAGTGCAGCTCCATAGTCACCGGCATTGAGATAACAGTAGCCCAGTGTTCCATACAGATCAGTATCGGCACCGCCAAGCTCAATGGCCTTGATGATCATCTGCCGTGCCTTCGTATAATCTCCGATCTGAACAAGGATCAGTCCGAGGTTCTTGTAAGCGCGCAGGAAATTCGGAAACTTCCTGATTGCCGTTTCGTAGGAAGCAATCGCCTGCTGAAGGTTTCTGGTCTGGAAATAGAGGTTCCCGAGCGTGTAGTCAAAGGCTGCGGTGGTCTCCGGCAGTGTGGCTGCGCTCAGCTGCCGGATCGCTTCGCCGACATTTGACTGCATAAGGGGCACGATTGATTCAAAAAAGGCCCTGTCTTCAGCTGTAATGGCCGGATTGGTCGAGGTATCAACCCCGTAACTGCCAAGGAACCTGGCCACAAACTCCGGATTTCTCCAGTTATTCTCAGTTAAAGGGAATATCTGGGCCCTGGTTTGTGTGGCTGTCATTGCAATGCCGGCAATCAGAATGGCGGCGGCCATAATTCCTTTCCTCGAATTCTTCTTCCTGAGTTTCATTTTCTCGCTCTTGGTCATTGTGATGCTTTGGTGATGGGGTGGATTGAAATCAGACAAAAAATATTTTCTTAACAGATAAAAAATGGTGACCAGCAAATATGCTGGGCAGTTAGTTCAGATCCGGAACGGGACCTTCATGCGATACCGTGCCTTCACAGCCTTTCCATCCTTGGTCGGGCTTTCGAAAATACACTGTTCAGCAGCCATGATGGCGGCACGTTCAAAATCCCGTGCCGTGGAACTGATGACGTCCTCGACGGTGACTCGTCCATTCTGGTCGATAAGCAGCAGAAGTACGACTTCGCCGGTAATCCTTGCCCGGCGAAGCTCCGGAGGATAGGCAGGCGGCACTGTCTTAAGGCGGCTGGGAGCCCTGTCCAGGTCTGAAACATCGAAAATATCCAGCTCTGAGACTGCATCCGGGGCGGAGTCAAATCCCCCGAAGGCAAAAGCTCCTGACATCGCGT
>JAUIAG010000346.1 GCA_030425355.1 Verrucomicrobiia bacterium | reverse complement strand
GGTTCACCATGAGGAGAAGGATAGGAAAGCACCACTCCGATATCCTGACTTTCCCCACTGGACATCGAGTCATATTTTTCGAGTGCCTTTTCAAAGGGGATGACCGATGTGGTGATGGCCTCAAGAGCCAGTTTCCGTTCCTGCATGAGCTGCAGGCATGCCTGAAAATTGCGGTGTTCGGTCCAGCGGACATACCCTATGGGGTAATCGACGCCGCCCCATTCATAGGAGGGGTCATAACGCCCGGGGCCATAGGATCGGGAAAAGCGGACTTCGAGTTCCTTTTCGTAGAAAAGCTTCCATGGGAGTTCGATCCTTGTGATGCCGACATCAACGAGCCTGCCGCGATCGCGCAGTGCTTCGGCGGACTGCTCTATCGGAGTGTTACTTTTTGAGGCGGTGCAGATGACGGCGGCGTCGGCGCCGAAGCCGTCGGTCCATTCCCGGACAACGTCGTGAAAGTTCCCGTGAAGCGGGTTGATAAAGCGGTCGGCTCCCATGGTGCGGCACAGGTCTTCCCGGTCATCCACAATATCCACGGCGGCCACCTGCGCGCCGGCGATTTTGAGCAGATTGGTGACGAGGAGGCCGACAAGTCCCTGGCCCATCACCAGCACCCGGTCACCGATGCCGATGTCGGTCTGCCGCACGGCCTGCAGGGCTATGGAGCAGATGGTGGTGTAAGCGGCGCAGGTGGTTGACACACCGTCAGGCACGCGGGCCACCAGCATTTCGGGCAGGGCGATGTATTCGGCATGGAAGGCGCATTCGGCTCCGCCGCAGGCGACGATATCCCCCACCCTGTAACGGCTGTTGGCAGCATCGACTTCCTCGATGATCCCGGCGGCACTGTATCCGAGCGGAGTCGGTGATTCCAGACGGTTGCGAACCTTGTCGAGCGCACTTTTCCAACCCAGGTTGCGGGCTGTATCAAGCACCTTCCGAACCTGGTCGGGACGTGCTTTGGCCTTCTGCAGAAGATTCATTCTCGCCTGCTCGACCTTCATTTTCTCGGTGCCGACACTGATCACCGAGTGGAGAGTGCGGACGAGAACCCCACCGGGTGGGGCCTTGGGCACTGGCACGTCCTGGAATTCAAGTCTGCCGTCCTGATATTGCGCTATCTGTTTCACTGATTAATCCGAGGTTTCTCAAACCGGAAGGAGAATCTAATGGATGAGCAGGCATGAGGTCACGCCTCTTTGCCCGCCCGTTCCATCCGAGGATATCCGAATCATGTGGGATCCTCCGGCATTCCCTGTGGACGGAATCCCCGTTTCAGTCTGACCGACCAGAAGACAATCAGCGGCGTCAGCACGAAAGTTGGAGCCAGCCAGATGATCACGGCGGGTTCCATCCTGACGTTGACAACCAGCAGAGCGGTGATGGCGGCAATGGTTCCCCCAAGCATCCTGCCCACGTGATGGACAATCCGGTCGACGCCACCGGATTTTCCGCGGTGAAGATACATCAGATCCGCAACGGCATTGATTGTCCCGATAACGCCAAAAACGATGATGACGGCACCAAAGCTCAGTTTCAAAACGAAGGCGGCGCGGATGCCGTAGGCCACCATTCCAATGAAGACCAGCAGCATCACCGGCACTATGACCCGGTCGGGGATTCCGGGAATGCCCGATCGATTGATGGCATATCGACGACCCATCCATGCAAAATAGAAGCTGAATACCGAAACGAAAAGCATCGGGATATTGGTTCGAATCAGCGACATCAGCAGGGCGGTGACAAAAATGCCAGCCATGCCGTTGAAAAAGAGCCGCCCCGACATCAGGTGAGCGCGGTGCCATCTGTTCATCAACTTCGTGCCAATCGCGACCGTCGATGCCATGAGAGTCACGGAACCGGCACACACGTGCAGCACCAGCAGGATCAAATGGAGCGTATCCATATGCCGGAAGTGTAGGCGTTATGAGGCTGGAATCGACAGCTTTCCAAATAATCGGTCAGCCGCCCCGAAATTTCTATGGAACCGGGGTGGAAGGATCCCTGCCGGGATGCGGTGGCTGGTTGTAACCGACATTCTGCCATGCGATGGAGTTGCGGTAGAGTGGATCCAGCATCAGACAGGGGAAGCGGATTCCGGTGGGGATGGGAGAGATGAAAAGCCGGAGGGACTGGCCGTCGCGGCTGAGCAGCAGCAGTTCCTCACGCCAGTCACCGATGAGATCCGCCGAGAGCACCGGGGTTGATTTTGAACCATTGGTGCTGGTGAAGCCCTCAGCGGTGAAGAGGCGCCTCATGCCGTCCTCCGAATCGGGGTCGTAATCCGCGATCCAGTTGCTGTTGAGGATTTCACGCTGAACGTCACCATCCCACCAGATAAGGAAATTGGCGGGGGTTCGGGGAGCCGGGCCCACAGTTTTGCCGGAAATGTCGCGCAGGAACCGGTCGGGGCCCCATGATTCAGCCCCTGGCCACAGCGCGGACAGATCAGCCATGGCGGCACGACCGACATCCCGGGGACGGTCCGCCGGCACCGACCAGATGATGGTGCCGGTGGCGGCCTCACGGAAACTCACTGCCGGAATTTCGCCGGGGCGGGCTGATTCGTGAGGCATGTAGAACTCAAGTCCAGGCCTCGAAGGATCGAAGTCTCCGAGATGATGCGCATCGCCATGGCCGAAGCCGGTGGAGTACAGAGGCGAACCGTCGTCATCCACTGCCATGGATCCGTAGAGGATCTCGTCGCGGCCGTCGGCATCAATATCGCCTGACGCGATGCTGTGGGTCCCCTGCCCTATGAATCGGTCCGGCTTTTCAACTGCCAGAGTATCAAATGTCCAGACCGGCTCGAGTTGCGCTCCATTCCACGTCCATGCAGTGATGGCGGTGCGGCCCGGACCGACTCCCTGCCGTCCGTAATAATAGCCGCGGGCCGTAATCAGCCGGGGGTGCCCGCCGTGGTAAAGTGCCACGCAGGACAGGTGCCTCTCGCTGCGGTTGCCGTAATCGTCTCCCCAGACGCGGATATCACCCCGTGATGGCTGATAGTCAACAGACTGCAGACAGCGGCCGGTGCGCCCGTCAAAGACACTGAGAAATTCCGGTGCCCTGAGGACTCTGCCGCGGCGGTCCCGATGATCCGCCCCGGCAGTCGCAAGAACCGCACCATCGCCATCAACCGTCCCGTCCGAAGTCCTGCAGGCAATTTCAGAAGCCCCATCGCCATCCAGATCAAAAACAATGAACGGGGTGTAGTGAGCACCGCTGCGGATATTGATTCCCAGGTCGATTGTCCAGAGAACCCGCCCGTCCATTTCAATCGCCTGAAGCAGAGTCGGTGAACTCAATCCATCGCGGGAGTTGTCTCTTTCGATACCGACCCACTTGAGAACCAGCTCCCACTGCCCGTCCCCGTCAAGATCACCTGCTGAAGCCTCTCCGACCCGGTATCCGCGGAATCGCTGAGGCGCGTCCTCCCGCCTCCATGGAACCGGCTCCGATGGATGCAGTGGAATATCAATCCATGGATGTGGCATCGCCGAAGTCGCAGCACCGTTCAGGGCGGAATCACCGGCCACCCTGACTTCGTACCGGCTGCCTGGTCTGCCATCCACGTCAGTGAAAAACGTCGGGGCGTCAGATGCCATCGATTGGAGAAGCCGGCCGTCCCGGTATACCTTGAATTCGGCGTCAGGTCCGTCCCCGGAGAGCAATCGCCATGAGAGATGGACGCCTGCGGGTTCCCCGTCTTCACCGGCACCGGCGGCAAAAGCGACAAGCCCACGATCCGGATTTTCCACCCCATGGACATAAGCCGGAAAAAGTGCCTGGCACCCGGGGAGCACCAGAAACAGCAGATATCGGAAGAGGCGGGACGAGGACGCGTGAGGCTGGATGACTTCAGGGGGCATGGTCGTATTGATAACCGGAAACAGGTCTTTGAACAAAGCGTATCCACGGGGTGAGACTGACAGTGACCCGTCACAAATCGTTCCGGCTGTTGCACTTGACACCTGCCGCCGAAAGAATTACCCATGGGCAATGAAATCCGTTCATATTGCAATATTGGGGCTTGCAGCCGTTGCGGCGCTTTCGGCCTGCCGTTCCACCACGCCGTCCCGGGATGATGCCGGGGCGACCGCCACTGGCTCCACTGCCTATACAGAATGGAGCTGTGAGCGCCTCTCCACCGAACTGGCAGCGCTCGAAAAACAGGAAGCCATGCTCGCATCCCTTCAGAATCAGAATGTGAAGGGCAACCCCGTAGGGTCCTCATTCTGGGGCATCGGTTCAACCACCGGCAACAAGGCCACGGAACTCTCCGTCCTGCGCAATCGGATCCGACAGGTCAACGAAGCCATGAAACTCAATGGCTGCGGCAAATAGCGGCCATGACTTCCACCTGACCAGCCCGCCTGTGTCCGCGGAAGCTGACTGAATCTGTTCACAATAATTTCTGTCATGAGAATGCCCCTCCAATTGCTGACTTCCATCTGGCTGATGATGTTTATTGGCGCGCTCCAGCCGGCTACAGGTCAGGCAGAAGACATGAGCGCCTATCTGAATGAAACCCGTCGCATGGTCAGGGACGGGAACCACGAGGAGGCATTGAAGAGATTTGTCTGGTTTCACAAAAATGCACTCAAGCACGACTCATCAATGACTGGAGTCAGGTTGTCATTCGCCCTGAGCGACTGGAAACAGCTTGGAGATATTTATGCGCCGGCCCGGGAGGCGATGGTCGCACTGAGGGATTCGAATTTCAGGGACATGCTCAAAGGCACTGGGGATCCACGGCTTTTCGGTGATATTGTCGCTCTCAACCGGGAGCTTGAGGAGCCCGGGAAATCCATCGAATTATTCAAACTGATCCATGAAAGGCATCCGCGGACAGCAAAGTCGTGCTGGCTGTTCATTCGCGATGAAGTTCTGGAAGGCGGCCATTACGGACTGGCCAGCCAATACATTCCCAATCCATACGTTGCCTTTCAGGAGCAGGTGAAACTATACAGGCGGACGACACGGATTGCTGCCGGCAAGCCATGGGAGGATCAAATTGTAAAACTGAAAA
>JAUIAG010000345.1 GCA_030425355.1 Verrucomicrobiia bacterium | reverse complement strand
GAGGCGGGCGTCAATCTGGCGGCTGTGCATTATTATTTTGGGAGCAAGGAGGGGCTGGTTGAAAGTCTGTTGGAGCGGCTGGTGGTTCCCATCAATGGAGAGCGTGCGAATCGACTGGAGCAGTTCCGGCGCGGTGATGGGAACGGGACTCTGACACTCGAGCAGGTGGTGCGTTCTTTTGTGGAGCCCGTTTATGAATACCGCGGTGAAAGGGGGCGCGACGGGAAGTTCGTGTCCAAGCTGGTGGGGCGGTTCATGACCGAGTATGGGGAGGAGATGTGGAAGCGCATGGCCCGGATCTTTGAACCGACGGCGCGGCTTTTTCTGGAGGAGATGCGGCGGCTGAGTCCATCGACTGATGAGTCACAGCTTTTCATGGGGTTGCATTTCATGGCCGGAACGATGGCTCACACGGTTGGTGCGAGTGACTTGCTGGAAAAGGACCCCTGCGGTGTGATGGGAGGCGGTCGCAGTTCCCGGCAGGTAATTGACGATCTCATCACCTACATCGTTGGGGGCCTTGGAGCTCTGATTGGATATGAAGACAGGAAATAAACAAAGAGGGGCTGGCACCGGGGACGGACTCCTGCGCGCGCTGCTGCTGGGGCTGCTGGCAATTGCCGGTGGCTGCCGTGGCCCGCAGCCTGTGGACCGTGAATCAGCTGTTTCATCGATGGCCATTCCCGATCGATTTGCCGCCTACACGGGTGACGCCGGTGATGCCGTGACGCTGACCGGCGGATTGCCTGTCGATGAGATGAGGCCGCATCTCGACGAGCTTCTGTCCAACAACTTTGATCTGGGTGTTGCCATGACCCGGGTGGAGGGGGCCCTGGCAAGGGCTGAAATAGCGGGCGCGGATCTTTACCCCGGTATCAATGCCTCCATCGCCGGATCAAAAACCCAACAGAACTTCATCGGCCTTCCGATTCCCGGCCAGAGTGGACCGCTCTCCGCACAATTCGAGTCCTATAATTTTTCCCTGAGCACACAATGGGAACTGGATCTCTGGGGAAGGGTTCGGAGTGCGAGGGACGCCGCCAGGCTGGATGCCACAGCGTTCCAGACGGATCAGGAATGGATTCGCCGGTCCCTTGTATCAGCCTACATGCAGTCATGGGTGGGCGGGCAGACAGCCCTCGAATCGTCGCGGATCAACCAGATGATTGCCACAAACCGTCTGGACATCAGCCGGATTCTCGAAAACCGCTTCGCCAGTGGTCTTGTCAATGCGGACAGACTGAGAAGTGCCAGGAATGCCCATGAATCAGCAGAGACAGCGAGCCTCCAGGCACTTCAGACCTCGCGTGACTCCCTGCGCAGCATGGAGAAGCTTCTCGGCCGGTATCCATCCGGCACCATAGAGCTGCCCGGAGAACTGCCGCCGATTCCCGATCCGCTGGATCCCGGTCTTCCGTCCGATCTGATGGCTACTCGTCCGGACATCCTGGCAGCCCAAAGCCGCCTTGAAGCAGCGGGTAAGAGGGTCCGGCAGTCCTTTGCCGATCTCTTTCCACGAATATCCCTCACCGGAAGCACCGGCACCGCCTCCGATCAACTCTCCGATCTCACCGATCTGGATTTCTCGGTATGGAGCTTTGGCGGGAACATGGCCCGGCCAATTCTTGACTACGGACGCCTGCGGGCCGCCCTCGACCTCAGTAAGTCCCAGGAACGCGAAGCATTGCAGAACTATCTCAGCGTCCTGCAGACAGCATTCGAGGAAGTCGAGACCGCCCTCGATACGGAATCGACCCTTCGCGAATCGATTCGGCTTGTCGAGGATTCCATGGTCCGGAGCCGGGCCCAGGCTGAATCCGCCCGCGAAAAATACCGGCTGGGTGTGAGTGACCGCCAGGCTGTCCTCGAAGCGGAATACCTCCTGCTTCTCGAACAGCAGCGCCTGCTTGGCTTCAAACAGCAGTTCTTTCTCAACCGCACCCGCCTCGCCAAGGCCATCGGTGCGCCCTTTCCATACTCTGAAGACTTCCGCATGGCTGCCGGGCAGCCCCAGCCTTCCACTTTGCAGGACCCACAATGAAATTCATCAAGTTTCTCATTCCCGTATTCTTTATCGGTATCGGAGTCGTTATTGCGGCCATCCTTGTTGCGCTGCGGCCACAGGTGAAGCCTTCGCAGCCTGAATCGAAGCCGCTTGCGGTTGAGGTGGTGGATGTATCACCGAAATCGTGGAGGCATGTGGTGGTCAGTCATGGCACCGTCCGGCCCCAGCGTGAGATATCCCTGGTCTCCGAAGTCCATGGCAGGATCGAGTGGGTCAGTCCGACAATGGAGGCCGGCATGACGTTCAGGCAGGGCGAGGTCCTCTTTGAGATCGACCGGACCGATTACCGCCTGGCCATGTCACGGTCACAGGCATCGGTGCTTCAGGCGGAGGCCGCCATGGCGATGGAGGAGGCCCAGGCAGCAGTGGCCCGCAGGGAATGGGATTCACTCAGCCCTGGACAGGAGCCGAATCCTCTGACCGTCCGGGAACCGCAGCTCGCCGAAGCAAAGGCCCGTCTCGAAGCGGCCAGGGCTGACCTCGAACAGGCCCGCATCAACCTTGACCGTTGTTCGATCACCGCACCATTTGCCGGTGCCGTGATGAGCAAACAGGCTGATCTTGGGCAGTATGTCCGCGAGGGAGGTGTGCTGGGAACCCTTCACAGCACGGATATTTATGAAGTCCGTCTTCCCGTGAGGCTGTCGGATCTTCGCTTCATTCCCCTGGATATCGGAGTGGTGCCTGACGAGGAAAAGTTGGCGCAGGTCGACGTCACACTCGAAGGGGAACTGGGTGGCAGGACTCACCGATGGGAGGCCGATGTCGTGCAGTTCGAAAGCGACATTGACGGAGGAAACCGCATGGCCACCCTGATAACACGGATCAGCGAGCCCCTCCAGCGTGGGGATGATATCCCCATACCATCCGGTCTTTTCGTGCGGGCCGAGATTGCAGGCATCAGCTCGCCCGGCCTTCTCGAAATTCCGCGCATCGCCCTGAGGAAAGACCAGGACATCTTCGTTGTGGACGCGGAATCCAAGCTCCGGATTCGCGACATCCGCATTGTTCAGTCTCTGGATCAAACCGTGCTTGTCGAACCAACGCTTTCCGTTGGAGACCGGGTCGTTGTGTCGGCGGTCGGGCAGGTGCTGCCGGGCCAGCAGGCCGCTGTCACGGATGAGGCCGTCACCGCTTCCAGCAAATAATCACGGGAGGACCTGAAATGAATGGAATTATAAACTGGTTCGCCCGCAATCCGGTTGCCGCCAATCTCATGGCGATGACCATCATCGTGGCCGGTATCGTGTCCACGCTGAATATGAAGCAGGAGATTTTCCCCGAGGTGGACCCCCGCATGGTCACCGTCGAGGTTGTCTATCAGGGGGCCGCTCCGGAAGAAGTCGAGCGCGGTGTCTGTAAGCCCATCGAGGAAGCCATCGAAGGGATGGAGGGTCTCAAGAAAATCACCTCAACCGCTGCCGAGGGACTGGGGATCGTCAACGCCGAACTGGAACTCGATGTCGACAAGGGACGGTTCCTCGATGACTTCAAAAACCGCATCGACGGTATCCGCACATTCCCCGAGGACATCGAGGAGCCCGTCATCGAGGAAATCAAGGTCGTCAAACAGGTCATCAATGTCGTGGTATCCGGTGACCTCAATGAAAGGGATCTCAAGGATTATGCTGAAATGGTCCGGCAGGACCTTCTCACCAGCCCCGAGATCAGCCTCGCCACCCTCACCAGCGTCCGCCCCGACGAAATCACTGTTCAGATCTCCGAATGGAAACTGCGCGAATACGGCATGACCATGGAGGAGGTCTCCCGCGCCATCAGACAGTTTTCCCTCGATATCCCCGGCGGGGCCATCCGCGCCGAAGGCGGCGACGTGCTCATCCGCACCAAAAACCAGATGTACGAGGGCAGGGAATTCGAGGATATAGTCATCCGGTCCAACCCCGACGGGTCAGTGATTCGCGTTCGGGACGTGGCCACGGTCGAGGACGGGTTTCAGGACACCGACCTCTCGTCACGCTTTGACGGACGCCGCGCCGCCATGATCCAGGTCTTCAGAACCGGCAAGCAAAGTGCCATTGCGATATCTGATGCCGTCATTCAATATGTGAACGGGAAAAACGCCACCCTTCCCGAGGGAGTGGCCCTTGCATACTGGCAGGATGATACCAGCTACCTGAAATCCCGTCTTTCCCTGCTGCTTTCAAACGGTTTCTTCGGTCTCCTTCTGGTGGTGGGAACACTGGCGCTTTTCCTGAGGCTGAGTCTCGCTTTCTGGGTGGCCGTGGGCATTGTCATTTCCTTCCTCGGAGCCCTGTGGCTGATGCCTGCACTCGGGGTCAGCATCAATCTTCTTTCCCTGTTCGGATTCATCCTGGTTCTGGGCATTGTGGTGGATGATGCCATTGTGGTGAGCGAGAACATCCATGAATACCAGGACCTTGATACGAAAGCCGACAGCCTCACCATGGCCATCAAGGCTACTCAGGAGGTGGCAAAACCCGTCAGTTTTGCCGTCTGCACCACTGTCGCGGCCTTTCTTCCTCTGGCCACCGCACCCGGATCAATCGGTGAAATCCTTTCGGTGATTCCGCTGGTGGTCATCCCGACGCTGCTGTTTTCGCTGCTGGAGAGTCTTTTTATCCTCCCGAGTCACCTCGGGCACCGCCCGGCCTGGTATGAAGCCGTGAAGAGCCGGCTGGGATGGTTCTACCGGTTTCAGGAATGGTTCAACAGCAAGGTTCAGTATTTCATTCATCACGTGTATGCGCGGACGCTGGAGAAAGCCCTCCGTTTCCGTTATGCCACGTGGGCGGCCTGTATCGGCATCCTGATCGCCTGTCTGGGAGTGGTGGCCGGGGGATGGCTCCGGTTTCAGGTCTTCCCGGCCGTGGAGGGCGACAACCTGGCAGCCATAGTCAACATGCCTCAGGGCACATCGGCTGATATTACCGCCGGTGTGGTCCAGCGAATCGAGGAGGCCGCCCTCGAGCTTCAGGAAGAGCTCGACAGCAA
>JAUIAG010000344.1 GCA_030425355.1 Verrucomicrobiia bacterium | reverse complement strand
AACCGGCCCTACGTCCTCCCCGGACTCACTGAAACCGCGCCTCTCTACCGGGCTTCCATTCACCTCAATGCCCCAGCCAGCTCCGCCGCCGCACACGCGCAGAACACACAGCTGAAGTTCACCCCACATCAGATTGACCTCACCATCGAAAAAATTCATGAGGTCATCGAAATCCGGTATTGAAGGATTGATCTGTCTGTGAGCAGGGCATCCAGAACGGGACCAGGAACGAATGGAACCGGCACCGGAAGGCTGGTCATCCCCGGCATTCCTGCAGGAAGTTTCAGGCACAGGAAACCGTCATCCGCCTGATTTTCCCGGGACGAAAAGCTCAAAAACCATTCATAAAACAGGATGATTTTATTTATGATAAAAAATATTTATTGACTGCGCCCTGTTTTACTTATAATTAAAAGCTGTGCCCCGACCATATATTGCCATCGGATACACAAAAATTGCCATTCTGGCTATATATCCCCAACAAGGGTAAATATCCACAGCAGGACAGGATGCTCATGAGCCTCACTGTTTCACACAGCGCGAGGCCAGGCCTCTCAAATAGTTTGTAATTTCCACAGAAAATTATCTCCCCCGCCGAATTAACCCCCGAAACCGGCGCATACTTCGGTAAACCCCGATTATATCTAAGTTTATTATTATATAAACCCGCCCCCCAGGAGGACCCGGATGACCAACCCGGGGCCGGAATGGAGGGCTCACTTCTGATCACTCTTATTTTCGTTCAGCCTGACCCGAATTAACCACATATCGGGACTGTCCTTTTTTCGACAAAACATAAACGTTTCGTTCCAGGCTGTGGTTTACTTTTATTCAAGGTAAATATTCAATCTTAAATATATAAAATGTGACCGAAATAATTCTGGCACATTGAATGCGGTCGGCCGTGCTGTTCTTGCGAAACTCATAAACCGACAACATACAAATGAACAAAAAATCATCGATTACCAGATTCATAACAGGTGGAGTGGCCGTGTTTTGTATTGCATCGCAAACACAGGGCTGGAGCCAGGAGGAGGGAGATTCATCCAGCTCATTTGAGAGTGAAAAGTCCTTCTCCCTGAGCGCAGCGGTGACCTCCGATACTTTTTTTGGTACATACCCGTCATTCTCAGGTGGATATAACATCTCGGATTCCATTGCCTTCACGACTTATGGAATTTTCTGGGGCGGCGGCAGCCCGGGAGACACCTGGGGAAACTGGACTGAACTGGGATTCGGAGTTTCATATAATCTGACGGACTGGCTTTCAATCAACCCCCAGGTGGGATTTCTGGGGGGCAGCCTGCTTTCTGCCGGAGCGGTGCAGAACTCATCTCCGATTGCCGGCGACGGATGGGTGCCCAACCTCACTGTCAATCTCGGCAACGAAAAATGGGAAGGACAGTTTTACTCCGGCTTTTACCTCCCTCTCCGTGAACAGGACAGCCCGGCAGGAGCGAACCAGCTTGAATTCCTTCATTACTGGATCAATTTTGGAAGGAAGATTAATGATATTTTTTCAGCCGGTATTCACCACGAACATTTATTGGGCGGCAGTTCACTGACTGAGGACTCCGTATTCAACTGGATTGGGCCATATATACAGTTCAGGAATGAGGAGAAGGGAATATTTGTTCGTGCAGCCGCCGGCTGGGACACCGAAGCTGGTGACAATTTCTGGAAATTGTCGGTTGGAATAAGCTTTTAAGCACAGACCAGTCGCAATTTTCAGTTGCTAATCGTTGAGTTCAACGCTCCCCACCGGATCACTGGTGGGGGCGTTTTATCATATCTTTTTTTAAAAATTCCCCGAGCCGGGATGAGATTCTTTTTTGAATACACAGTTTTCCCATGGATCCGCACAGCGCAGCGTGGCCATTACAAGAACGAAGATATAAAAGGCGAATCCTGGTGGCCTCCTCACATTCCGGGCAGGAGTCGCCTGAAACGGTGTGAAGGCACACTTATACAAACCTTCCTGCACTGTCCGTTGCTTCTCAGCGTGTGGCGGGGTGGTTGGTTCCTTTGATTGTGGTGCCATCCGGGGCGAGGATCGTTCCGCGGGTTCCGGATCCGAGGATATTGCCGTCGATGATGGAGTTCCGGGAGTCGGAGGCGACTTCGATGGCGGACAGCATCTGTCGGACATCACCGCGTTCCATGATGATGTTGTCGGTGATGCGGGTGTTTCTGGAACCGGCGATGTAGAGTCCGCGGAACTGCGGTTCGAGGATCTGGCAGGAAGACACAGTGGTTTCGCGGCAGTTGATGATTTCGATGGCGCCTCCCTTTTCCGGGGAGCCCGAAGCAGCCCGGTCAAGAATCAGTCCGTTGAGCACCATTCCGTCGCAATCGCGCAGAGTGACGCCATTGGTGGCACCGCCGCGATAGTTGTGACTCTGGTCGAGCGAATTCTGACCGATGACGATGTGCCGACTGCGTTCGATGAGCAGGGTCCGTTCCTTTCCGGTGTAAATGTGATTGCCGGTGATGGCGATGCCGCGGCACTGGTCGAGCCGGATGTTGACGGTCTGGCTGCCGATCAGGTTGCCTGAAATGGTCCAGAGCCCGGCCTGTGTCCTCTCTGCCGGGCGTTCCGGTCCCCTGAAGAGGATGTTGGCACCGCCGGGACTCGGCCGTGCCTGGATGGTGTTACTGGCAATAGTCCCTTCAGCGAGCGAGCCTTCACGGATATCAAACCAGATGTCGGCCGATTCCTCCGCTTCGGGATCGTAATTGTATTCAATGTCATTGCCGGTGATCTGAAAGTTCCGGACCTCACCGCCGATCACCTTGATTCCCCCACCCCTGTTATAACTGATATGGCTTCCCTGGATGATGGCCTGATGGAGGTTCACCCGATCGAAGAGCACTCCGACTCCGCGGTTGTGATAGACATGACACGCGTCGATGAGGAGGTTTCGGTTCCGGACCGAACAGATGACGCCATGACGCACATTGCGGATCAGCACCCCATGAAGCGTGGCCTGCATGGTCTGCCTGAATTCGAGGCCGTCGGCGTCGGTGTGAGCCCCGACTATCTCCAGTCCATCCACCTGTGGCATCCGCTGACGCGCCCACACTTCGGCTTTGAAATCCGTGGGTGCCGCCGTGCCGGTGTGGGTGCCGGTGAAGCGGAAGGCCGGTCCGGCTCCGGCCATCACAACTGTGGCCGCGCCATGGCTTCCGCTCAGGCTCAGCCGCCCGGTTTCATCCAGGGCGATCTCGATGGTTCGGGTAATCCGGAAATCCCCGCGGGGAAAACGGACCACGCCATCCGGGGTTTCGCGGATCGCTTTTTCTACAGCTGTGGTGTCATCGGCAACGCCATCACCAATGGCACCATACTCTGTGACGTCCGCCGCCCCGAGCCAACCGGCGGGCAACAGCAGAACAACGGCGAGAATCACCGTGCCAAAGGCCCAAAAACCATGGAAAAGAGGAAACGGAAAAGAGCGGGTTCCCGGCCGAAGTCCGGCACGGATGGCAGAAGCGAATGATTCGGGGATCATGTCCCGATTCTGTGGTGGACGGAGGTGAGGTCAAGTGCATTCCGGGTGCGATATGGTGCAGGGCATGTCCGCGCCCTGCACCATATCGCACCGGCACCGGCACCGGGCATAAGAAAGTGTTACGGCCTCTTGCGGATGAGGGCGATCATCACGCCCTGGGTGACCAGCTCCTCGGCGGGGATGAGGTCCTTGTAGCTGGGATTTTCCGCCTTGAGGTAGGCACGGCCTTTTTGTTCGACATAAGTTTTGAGCGTGCTTTCACCATCGATGAGGGCGGCCACGACATCGCCGTTTTTGGGCGTCATCCCGTGCTCGAGGATGACAATGTCGCCTTCGAGAATGTGGCGGTCGACCATGGAATCGCCGCGCACTTCGAGGGCGAAGGTGCGGGCCGTGGGCTTGATGCCGATGTAGTCGAGATCAACACCGATGCAGCCCTGCTTTTCCTGAGAGCACTCACGGGGTGTTCCGGCGGGGATTGTTCCGAAAACGGGAATTTCGAATCCCGGACGGGATGACGGGTCGGGAAAATCATGAAACGCATCCTCAACTGCCGTATCCCTGAGGTTTTCGCTGAAGGCAGATACGCCGACGCCGGGCATCATGGAGTTTGTGTTCAACTGAATGGACCGGGCTTTGCCATTGGTGCGGCTGAGGTAATTCTTTTTTTCCAGAGCCCGCAGATGATCGAGGGCAGCTGTCTTGCTGCCCCACCGGAATTCGGTGGCGATTTCCTGAGCTGTGGGTGCATACCCGTTTTCCATCAGAAAACTGCTGATGTAGCGCAGGACCTTTTTCTGTGATTCTGTCAGTCCCTTCATTTTTTTCGAATCCAAACCATTGCCGCAGGAATTCACCGGGGCGGTCCGGGCCGGAAACTGTGCTGAATGCGGTGTCTGCCATCCCTCGGGCCACCGGCCACCGGCACCCCGGCACCGCCACACCCCGATTTCTACTGAATCTATGGACAGTAAAATGGGCGAACACTCTACCGGTGGCAACAGAAAATTAAAAAATCTGCTCAGGAGCCATCAATAAACCGGAAGTTATTCCGACTCACCAGTCATACGGAAAAAATGGATTCCGGGATTTAGAGGGAACACGGAAATGTGAGATTGAAACCAAAAGAAAGGAAACTTATGAACAAGGTTCTTTCGAGAACATTGAAACTGGGCATTGATATCCATGCACAAAACTACCGGGTGGCTTACAGGGAAGATGAAAAACCGGATCCGGTGGAACAGGAGATGAGCCCGGAAGAGTTCCTCAATTGGGTCAAAACCCATGTTTCACAGGGCAGGAGAATTTACAGCTGCTACGAGGCCGGACCTTTGGACTGCACACTGCATCTGGATCTGAAGAGCCTCGGCGTCTGCAACCGCCTGATCCGCTATCGGAACCGGGAGAACAGGGAAGACAAACTGGATCCGCTCAAGTACTCCGCCTCGGAATTGCTGGATATCACCTGCGCGCTGGCCTGAATGCCTGCCGAAATTTTTTCATGTGGGGAAATGAAAAAACCCGGGCAC
>JAUIAG010000343.1 GCA_030425355.1 Verrucomicrobiia bacterium | reverse complement strand
GCGGCCCCTGCGGTCCAACTTCGCCCTGCGGCCCCTGCGGTCCAACTTCGCCCTGTGGCCCCTGCGGTCCGACTTCGCCCTGCGGCCCCTGCGGTCCAACTTCGCCCTGCGGCCCCTGTGAACCAAGGGCCACTGTTATTGCATCCTGCCTGACGCTTCCACGGCCGCCGATGACTTCAAGAATGTATGTTCCTTGAAAGTCTCCGATGTTTGCGGGTAAATTAGCTTCAAGCTGTTGGATTCCATTTGGATATTCCAGAAAATCCGTCAAGGTGAGTTCTGTCGCCGCCTGGTCTGCGAGGTATAGATTGGCGGTGCCCCGGAACTGTCTTCTACCTAAATTATAACCGCTTATAATCATGACATTCCGGCTTTCGTCCACCTCGGCACTTATGATGCTTAATTTTACCGGGTGGTTTGGATTAAACTCCGACGAGTTCTGTGCTGTTGCCAGTTGGGGCAGTATGAAGACCGTGATGATGAGGCATACGAATCGGCTGAAGGCGACTGGCAGTGATTTCAGGGATATTGAAGATTTTTTCATGAGTTTTTCTTTTTCTAAAAAATTGCAAACTAATTGCTTAAGGGTGATAAATCTCTTTGAATTCGAGGGGTCACTGACGTGTATAATAACAAGGCTACAAGCGCGCTCGTGACTACTTTCCCGAACGCAATCGACTTCCAATAGCCACGGCAGATTGACATCAAGTTACATCAACCCGGTATCGATCCGTGGTAATTCACCCACAAAATAGATAATATTGCGGAAGCACGGTGAAAGACTGAAGCTGATATTAGCTCCAAAGACCAGCTTCAGAGGCTCCGTGAAGGATGAGTCACCTTTTATAGCAATGGTGGGATTGCGGTTTTCTCTGTCCATGATGATTTAAATTGGAATGATGGAATCATTTTTCGCGTCCCTTGAAATCCCCCTTTTTGGTGATGAAATGCACTTTATTTTACACTTGAAAAAACAGAGACCTTCGGCATGCCCGTAACAAGTTCGGGTGATTCTTCAGTCAATTCCTTCTGAGCCCTTGCGGGTAAAGACTATGGGGAAAAATAACTGCCGCTGTATGCGGAATAATAATTGTTACTGGACACAGGTCGCCAGTTAAACAGCAGGTCAGAAGGACAGATAATGTACACGCCCCATCACACACCCATTTTCCAACGATGCCGGAGGCATCGAATATTTATAGCCGGTGGTTGATCGAGGAAAGAGCGACACCGCCGGTTAAAATCCCAGCAACCAACCACCGCCCCCCGGCAGGGGTGCCAGAAGCACTTCCACCCTTCATTGTTGAGATGCAATTTCTTCTGAAATCTTTCCCTCTTATTTTTTGCTCAAATTTCCGGGCGTTTCAGTGCCTTCCAGCCAACCGGGACAATCAACGGGGGCAGGACATTCCTGCCCGCCTTACTCCCCTGCAAATCTGCATGCCCAGGCTGGATGGCGCAATGTTTCACCGTTCCTCCGCCAATCCCGTTTTTTATTACAGCGATGAGGATTCCTGATGCACCCCGCCATGGACTTGAAATGCCTCATGGTTTCATAATTTTTCAGGGTGTTCTGATTTGCAGGATATGAGGCAGCGGGAGCGTTCAACCCGGAAGGATCCCGGTAACGGTTAATGCGGTGTGGGGGGAGTGACAGTGCAGTGTGCCCTGAGTGTTTTTTACCTTTCAGTGGCGGTGATGAGGGTCATGATGCCGGCAAGGAAGGAGGTGTGGCTGGCCCGGTAGCCGAGATTTTCGAGTTGATGGGTGAAGAATTCCGGATCGGGGTAATTCTGGAGGGATTCGAGGATATAGGCGTAGGCGGATCGGTTTCCGGCCATGATCTGCCCCAGAAGAGGCACGGTGAGCTTGAGGTACTGGAAATAGAGATTTCTGAGGAGTGGATCGGAGGGTTTGCCGAAGTCGAGGATGGCGATGCGGGCACCCTTTCTCGCGACGCGGGCGATTTCAGAGAGTCCTTTTGAGAAATCGGCGAGGTTCCGGAGGCCGTAGCTCATGGTGATGAAATCGAAGGAATGGTCGGGAAATGGCAGGTCGAGGGCATCTCCGAGGACATATTTGAGCGACCCGGAGGTTCCCTGATCACCATTCCTGTCGGGCTGTGATGAGCGAGTGCGGGCGATTTCGAGCATCTGGGGATTGAAATCCAGCCCGGTGACACGGAGTCCGCGTGATGCGAGGAGTTCGGCGACATCGCCGGTTCCGCAGCAGATGTCGAGGGCGTCCATTCCGCTGACAGGTTTGAGGGAGTGAACTGCGCGGTGTTTCCAGTAACGGTGCAGGAAAAAACTCTGAAGGTCATTGATCAGGTCGTAGCGTTGGGCAATCGATGAGAAAAGCTGGGATACGAGGTGAGCCCGCTGATCCCCCTTCTGGTAATAACCTGATTCACTCACTGATGGAGAATGTGGCGTGAACTCAAACGACGTCAACTTTGGAAAGGATCCCGCGGACAGAGGGCCCGAGAAAAATGACGAGAGTGGACCCGAAACCGGCGGGTGGGAGTAAAATCCGATATTTTAAATTATCCCAATAAAAAAGATAACTTCAAGTGTCTGTGGAATAGGTGCTTAGGTGGGGAGTGAGTTATGCCGCTCAGGGAATAGAATGGTGTAATCCGTCCGATACTGGCGAACATGGCAAATCTGACACAAGAGGAAGAGGCACAGCTGCGGGATACGATTGAGATGTTTGAGATGATCACTCAAACGCAGCCGGACGATTATCAATCGCTGCTGATCCTGAAAGAGGCATATTTCAAGCTGAATCTGGAGTCGGATATGCTTCGGGTTTCGAAGATGCTGGCGCGGGCGTATCGCAAGACCGAGCAGACCAGCGCGGCTCTGATGGAGTATGAGGCGCTCTACGAGAAGCTCCCCGGGGATAACGATATCAGTGAGGCACTGAATGAAATCCGGAAGCTGAGTTCACAGGGGGACGGCCTGGAGGGTGAGGAGGACAAAGGTATCGGGCAGTTCCTGAAGTTCCGGTCCGGAAGTCTGGCGAACAATGGCCGTTCCGGGTTTGAGAAAATCTTTTTGAAGTCCAAGAAAATCGGTCAGAAGGAATTCACCAACTACTGGCATCACGCCAATCCCTATCCCCCGAAAGAGAGTTTTCTGGAATTTCTGGACCGCAACAAAGTGATGACACTGGATGAGTCATTGCTCTATGTGTCGCAGAAGTCGAATACGCCGTTTGTGCCTCTGGCGCTGTACAGCATTGATCCGGACATATTGAAGCGGATAGACAAGCGGGCCTGTGCACGCTGGCAGGTGTTTCCATTTGACATTGTGAGCCGGAGCATCCTGGTGGCGACAACCAATCCCTACAGTGCGGCGGCGGCGGCGGAGATAGAGAGCAAATCCGGGCTTCGGGTCATATGGTACCTTGCGAATCCGGCGGATGTGCGGCAGTCGATAGAAAAATACCTGATCAACTGATTGAGGACTGAGACAGATGGCGGCGACAAAATCATTTGGCGAGCGGATCATACAGAAGCTCATTGAGGACAAACTGATCAGTCAGGAACAGGTTAATCAGCTGCTTGAAGAGCAGCAGCGAACCAAGGTCCGGCTGGTCAAACTGCTCGAGCAGAAGAACCTCGTTTCGGAGATGGACCGCATATCGGCGGTGGGGGCGGTTTTGTCCATTGCGCCGATAGATGTGTCGAAGCTTCGAATGACACAGGAGCTGACCGAGCTGATTCCGGCACAGCTGGCGAGAAACTTTTCGGTGATACCGGTATCGAGGCTGGGCAACCGCCTTTTCCTCGCCATGGCGGACCCGCTGAATGTCCTCGCACTGGATGACATCCGCAAGCAGACCAGGATGGAGGTCATTCCGCTGATCTCGACGCCGTCAGCGATTCGGAAAAAACTGGAGGATTTCCAGAACTCCGATCAGATGATGGATTCGATCATCCAGGAATCATCCGATGCGGAGACCGAGGAGGCGATCATCGCCGAGGCGGACAAAAAACCGGACGCGACGAAGGTCGACCTGAGTTCGGAACTGAGTGCCAGCGACGCACCGGTTATCAAACTGGTCAACCTCATCCTTCTTGAAGCAATCCGCTCCAAGACCAGTGACATCCACATCGAGCCATTCGAGACCTACATCAAGCTCCGCTACCGGATTGACGGGGTGCTGCTCGAGCGGAAGAGCCCTCCCAAGGCCATGCAGAATGCGCTGATGTCGCGACTGAAGATCATGGCGAATCTTGATATTGCCGAGAAGAGGCTGCCTCAGGACGGCCGTCTGCGCGTCAAGGTTTCGGGAAAGGACGTGGATCTGCGGATTTCCTTTCTGCCGACCGTGCATGGGGAGAAGTGCGTTCTGAGGATCCTGGACAAGTCGAATCTGTCCCTCAGCATGGACTCGCTGGGTCTTGAACCGGAGACATTCCGTCAGGTCAAGGATGCCGTGGACTCCCCTCACGGACTGATACTTGTCACCGGCCCGACCGGTTCGGGGAAGACGACCACGCTTTACTCGATTCTTCATGAACTGAACCAGCCCTGTGACAATATCATCACAGTGGAGGATCCTGTGGAATTCCAGATCGAGGGAATCAACCAGGTTTCCGTGGCCAAAACGGTGGGTCTGACTTTTGCCTCGGCGTTACGGTCCATCCTGCGCCAGGACCCCGACATTGTGATGATCGGGGAGATCCGGGACAAAGAAACCGCCGAAATCGCGGTGGAAGCTTCGCTGACTGGTCACCAGGTGTTGAGCACGCTCCACTGTAATGACGCTCCCGGTGCCATTTCACGACTGGACGACATGGGAATTGCGCCATTTCTGATTTCAAGTTCGGTGCTGCTTTCCAGTGCGCAGCGACTGATGAGACGCATCTGCAAGGTCTGCAAAGCTGAAGCGGCCATTGATTCCAAGGTTGCCGAACAGATAGGAGTCGACCATTCCTTTTTCAGCGGTCACCGCATTTATGCGGGCAGGGGCTGTGAAAGATGCAACAACACGGGATACTCCGGACGACTGGCGATTCTGGAGGCGATGAGCATGTCCGATGAAATACGCAAACTCATT
>JAUIAG010000015.1 GCA_030425355.1 Verrucomicrobiia bacterium | reverse complement strand
GCGTTGGTCACTGCCTGACGCTTGGCCGCATCACCCACCAGTCGCTCCCCACTCTTCGTAAATGCAACAACCGACGGAGTCGTGCGCTTGCCTTCGGAGTTCTCCAGCACCACAGGATCTCCCCCATCCATGATCGCCATGCATGAGTTGGTCGTCCCTAAATCTATTCCTAATACCTTCGACATAATAAATTAACTTCGTTTTGCCATCCATGGAAGCAGGTGCCAGGCCAGCTTCAAAATTGGACTTTTTTTCATGTTTCAGCTGATTTCCATTCATTTCCGCGGTTTCGGCGACGGATTGCCCGGGAGAATCAGCGACATGTGTGTCACACCTGACTGAGACATGACACACCTCAATGTCACAGTTGTCACAGAGCCGGCGAGAAAAGGCTTTGCGTGTCGGGCGTGGATTTGCTAAGCCGTTTGACTGTCGTTGTTGTGCCAGGCACCGTGCATCATCCATTGATGGCTGTGCCTCGTGGAATGAGGTCCGTCATCCGTGGACCTTGGCGCGTCCTCCTGATTTCCCGATGCCCCGATGCCGATGTGATTTCGAGTGGAGTGTGATTCCCCCCGGTGCCTGATTCAGGTTCCGACGGTGGGGAGAATGACAGCCTGAAAACCGCAGATTCCGGACTGATAACCTGCCCGACGCGCTCCAGAATGCTGGTAAGCGGGTGGCAATCGATGAGCCACGTTCTCATTTCCGGGAACAGGACCGAACCGGCATGGCGGACTCCTCCGGGGAGGACTGCCCGGGCACCTCCAGCTTGACTAAGGTCCAGGGCACAGAAAAACCGGTCTGCAACGGCATGTTTCAACAGATTTACAGAAAGATCAGATGATAGTTTCCCTGAGAAAGAACTGGTTCAGTAACCTCCGCGGAGACCTGCTTGCGGGTATGGTCGTGGCATTGGCCCTGATTCCTGAAGCGATTGCCTTTTCAGCGATTGCGGGTGTGGATCCGAAAATCGGACTCTACGCATCGTTTTCCATGTCGGTGGTGATTGCCTTTGCGGGCGGTCGTCCCGGGATGATCTCAGCGGCCACCGGAGCCATGGCCCTGCTGATGGTGGACCTGGTCAGGGATCACGGACTTGAATACCTCCTCGCGGCCACACTGCTGACGGGATTGATCCAGGTGGCCGCCGGAGTTTTCCGGCTGGGCTCGCTGATGCGATTCGTGTCCCGGTCAGTTGTGACCGGATTTGTCAATGCCCTGGCGATTCTCATATTTCTGGCGCAGCTGCCTGAACTCACCAATGTGGGCTGGCAGGTCTATGCGATGACGGCCGCAGGCCTTGCGATTATTTACCTCTTTCCTTATGTCACCCGCAGCATACCCTCCCCCCTGGTCAATATCGTGGTGATGACCATACTGGCGATTGCTCTGGATCTCGACATAAGGCGGGTCGGCGACATGGGCGAGCTCCCGGATACTCTGCCCGTCTTTCTGTGGCCCAAGGTTCCACTGAATCTGGAAACGCTTGCCATCATCCTTCCGTATTCAGTGCCGCTGGCGGTGGTGGGACTGCTGGAATCCCTGATGACTGCCACCATTGTCGATGACCTCACCGACACCGGCAGCGACAAGAACCGCGAGTGCAAGGGCCAGGGCCTTGCCAATATCGTCACCGGTCTCCTCGGCGGAATGGCATCCTGTGCGATGATCGGCCAGTCGGTGATCAACGTCAAATCAGGCGGGCGGACGCGGCTCTCGACCCTGTGCGCCGGTGTTTTCCTGTTGATCCTGGTGGTCTTCCTCGGTGAGTGGGTCGCACAAATCCCCATGGCGGCACTGGTTGCCGTGATGATTATGGTCTCCATCGGCACATTCAGCTGGGATTCCATATCCAATCTGCGGAAGCATCCCAGGAGCACCAACATCGTCATGATTACCACAGTGGTTGTCGTGGTCGTCACCCACAACCTGGCTCTCGGAGTCTTTGTGGGCGTTTTGCTCGCCTCACTCTTCTTTGCCAACAAAGTGGCCCGATACAAATACGTCCGATCCAGTCTCAGTGAGGACCGGACCACCCGCACGTATCACGTCGTCGGGCAGGTCTTCTTCGCATCCGCTGAAAAATTTGTTGAGTTTTTTGATTTCAAGGAAGCTGTGGATCGTGTGGTAATCAACCTCACCGAAGCACATTTCTGGGACATCACCGCCGTGTCCGCGCTGGACAAGGTCGTGCTGAAATTTCGCCGCGAGGGAACGCAGGTGGAGCTGATCGGCCTGAATGAAGCCAGCGCCACCATCGTGGGCCGCTTCTCCGAGCATGATAAACCGGAAGCAGTCGACAACCTCATCAGCCATTGAACCACTACCAGCCACATGAAAAACATCATCGCCTGCATAGACAACACGGACATCTCCACCTCGGTCAGTGACTACAGTTCGTGGGCCAGCCTCCGACTGGACGCCCCCCTCGAGCTGCTGCATGTCCTCGACAAGTCCGAATACCCGGTCTGGACCAATCTCAGCGGCAGCATCGGTCTGGGAAGCCGCGAGGCACTGCTGCGGGAACTCGCGGAACTGGATGAAAGACGTGGTCGCCTTGCCCTTGAACAGGGAAAGAAGATGCTGGACAGCGCGAAGGAAAGAGCCATTGCCGACGGAGTCAGCGACCCGATAACCCGTCAAAGGCACGGAAGCCTCGTCGAATGCCTCCTGGAGGCCGAGGAGGACACCAGACTGGTCGTCCTTGGCAAACACGATGAGAACCTCGGAGCCCATATAGGCAGCAGACTGGAGAGCGTCGTCCGCAGCCTCCACCGGCCGATACTGGTCTGTCCGCCGGCGTTTAAAACCCCCGAAAGGATCATGATCGCCTTCGACGGCAGCAACACCACCCGCAAGGCTGTTGAAATGGTCGGTCGCAGTCCTCTCTTCCAGGGATTTCCATGTCATGTCGTCACGGTCGGCGAGGAGAGTGAAAACAGCCGGTCCCAGCTGCAGTGGGCAGCGGAGACACTTGAAAAACAGGGATTCGAGGTCACCACCAGCCTGGTCCGCGGGGATGTCGAGCCCCGACTCAATGAATACTGTCAGACCCACAATATCGACATCATGATCATGGGAGCCTACGGCCATTCGGTGATCCGACGGTTTCTGGTCGGAAGCACCAGCACCAGCGTCATCAGAAATGCCCGCATTCCCGTTCTGTTACTGCGGTGATTTGTTCCGACAGGCAGCTTGCTGCAGTAGCCAGTCCCCGGCCCGCATTCGTCATCGGAAGGTTTTTTGACAAGTATCTGGGAAATGATTAGCGTGATAGTGGTTTTTCAAGCCAAACGCATAGTCAAACATGGAATCACTGCACGCGCCATGGCGCATTGAATACATACTCAACAAACCCCGGGACAACGGAGACGGCGAGGGAAGCATTTTCAGCCGGATTGCCCGATCTGGTGAGGATGAGAAAAACCTGGTCATCCATCGGGGAAAGAGCTGCTTTGCCCTGCTCAACAACTTCCCCTACTCGGGCGGACACACCATGGTCCTGCCCTATCGTGAAGTCAGTGATCTGGATGACCTTTCCGAACAGGAACAGACTGAGCTGTGGAAAACCGTAAGCCTGTGCCGACGGGGCATTCAGAAAGTAATGAACCCCCATGGCTTCAACATAGGCATCAATCTCGGAGAAGCTGCCGGGGCAGGTATTGCCGAGCATCTCCACGTCCACATCGTACCCAGATGGCGAGGCGATTTCAATTTCATGCCGGTGATCGGCCAGACACAGATCCTTCCTCAGGCGCTTCAGGATGTGGCATCACGCCTGAGAACGGTGCTCCTTGAATTGTCAGCAGCAGGCGGTTCCTGATTTTCGTATGGCGAGCCGCACACACCACTTTGAAACCGCTTCCCTCGCCCAGCAGGTCCTCGGAAGCGACGACACCCGACTGAAAATCCTCGAAGAGCAGTTCGGCATCGACCTCGTCTCCAGAGATCAATGGGTCAAAATGGATGGAGAGGATCAAAGCGTCGAAACAGTCGCCGGTCTTCTTGAAATCCTCGAACAATCCGCCCGTGACGGCCAGCGCATCCGCACCCGGGACATCTACCGGTCCATCGAAATGATTCGGGAAGATGGCGCCGCCGCACTCAGGGACTGCCTCGCCGAATTTGTCATCACCAGCCCGAAAAAGGCCCCCATCCGGCCCCGCACAACCGGACAGAAAAAATACCTCGACCTGATCCGGCGCAGCACCATCACCTTCGGGCTCGGTCCGGCCGGAACAGGTAAGACTTATCTGGCCATGGCCATGGCCGTGTCAGCTCTGAAATCCGGTGAGGTCAGCCGATTGATTCTGTCCCGACCAGCCGTTGAGGCGGGAGAGGCCCTTGGATTCCTCCCGGGAGCCCTTGAGGAGAAGATTTCCCCATACCTGCGGCCGCTTTTTGATGCACTGCATGACATGCTGCCGGCGGATGAGCTGCAGAAATATCATGACCGCGGTATCGTGGAGATCGCACCCCTCGCCTACATGCGTGGGAGAACCCTCAACAATTCATTTGTAATCCTTGATGAATCTCAGAATGCCACGCGGGAGCAGATGTTGATGTTCCTGACGCGGATGGGAAGCGATTCAAAACTGGTGATCACCGGCGATCCGTCACAGGTCGACCTTCCGATGCACCGGAAATCCGGACTCGTCGAAGCAGCCAGAAAACTGGAAGGCATCGAGGGAATTGGAGTCCTCAGGTTTGAAAAGCGCGATGTGGTCAGGCACTACCTGGTCCAGAAGATTATTGAAGCCTACGAGCAGGATCCGGCTCAGAACGGGCGCAGAACTCTGGATGTTTAGAAATCACTGCCCACCCAGTCATCGATGAACCGGAGCCTTGAAATTTCCTCGCACCAGAAAAAATTCCGGATCCACCGGAATGTTCTCCGGCCGGTGGTCGAACATTTTCTGGCGGATGTTGCGGGACTGGAGTCATGGGATCTGAGCATCGCCTTTCTCGGCCCGTTGCAGATGGCCCGATGGAACGAGTCCCACCTCAATCACGAGGGGCCGGCAGACATCCTCACCTATGATTACAGCGGGGGCAGTGCCGGAGATCCGTCCCGGCCCGCCCCGGAAGACTGTCGATCCATTCATGGCGAACTTCTGATCTGCCCGCAGGTTGCATGGGATGTTGCCCCGAAGTTCCAAAAAACATGGACCAACGAACTGGTGCGTTATGTGGTCCATGGGGTCCTCCATCTTCAGGGATTTGATGACATTGACCCGGCTGACCGCAAAGTCATGAAAAGCCGGGAAAACCGGTTCATGAAAATACTGGAGCAGTCCTTCAGCCTCGATGAGGTTGGCGGGATGGCTGCGGGCTGATTTCCTTCGGCCGGATGATCAGAGCCCGCCACTCGGGGCAGCACCGACACCGTGAACCATGGATACAATGATGGATGAAGGCATTGTACTGGCGCTGCAGCCATTCCGCGACAGCGACTGGATCATCCGCTGGATCTGTCATGAAACAGGCCGTATGGACACCCTGGCCAGAGGTGCCAGAAAAACCGGTTCATCCTTCCATGGCCGCCTGGGACTTTACAACCGGTGCCGTATTTCCTTTCTTCGATCGAGCCGGTCTGAACTCCATACACTGAAGGAGTGCAGTCTCATCGAACACCCATCTCATCTGGAAAAGTCCATTCTCGGCCTCCAGGCCATGGCAGCCGCAGCAGGCATGATTGAATCTCTGACTGAGAAAAACACACCCGTGCCGGAAATTTTTGAAAGTCTGCGAAGGCTGCTGACGGCCCTGAAGAACCCGAGCCCGGTCTCAATTGAAGGTTTCTACACCCGTTTTGAAGTCGAACTGCTGGAACAGGGCGGCATGGCCCCGGCTTCGCTCCCCTCACCGCTCATCTCGCGTATTTCAGCGCCGGAGCAGCCTTCGGACACGGATAATTTCACGGAAAGACTGGGGCGGTTCACCTCGTCTCTGATGGCAAGGCAGCAACTCACCATTCCCGAATCAAGGAGCCGGTTCCTCAGGCATCTTTCGGCGGCGACCAAAAGCCAGCCGCAGCATCACCAGAAGAATGAAGAAAATGAACCCGACCGCAGTGGTGAGACTTCCAGCCGGGACATCGGGGAAACGGGTGGCAATCAGTAACAGCCCCGTCACCAGACAAACCGATGAAAACAGCCAGCTGATCAGGTAGATGCTGCGCATTGACCGACCGATCATCAGGCCAACCGAACCGGGAATAACGAGGAAGGCCATGACCATCATCAGGCCAAGAAACTTTGTTGTCACCACCGTCACCAGAGCCACTGCTCCAATCAGGCTGTAATGAAGAAGTCCTGTCCGAACGCCCTCGGCAAGGGCTAGGTCACTGTCAAAGGCCCACAACTGAAGTGCACGGCGCTGAAACCATGCCCCAAGAACTGAAAGGACCGCCAGAATGGCAAGGATTCTTATTTCAAAAATGTTGAGAAGGAGAATATTGCCGAAGAGGAGGGATTCGAGATTGGTGTGCCCGTAGGACGCATCTCTTTTCAGGGACAGGAAAATTCCACCCATGGCAAAAGCCCCGGCATAGACAATGCCTGTTGCCGCATCCTGGGAGAGGAAAGGCAACCGCATCAGGAGTGCCAGCAGCTGGCTGATGACGACACTGAAGGCAAGACTGGTGGCAAGGAGTTTCCAGACGCCCGATGGATCCGAGACGTCCCCCATCCCCAGAAAAAGCCCCAGAGCGATGCCGCCGAATGTCGCATGAGCGAGCGCATCCGTCGCATAGGACAGACGCCGCAGAACAACCCACGGGGAAATGACCGATGCCACAACACAAAACAGAAGCCCACCACCCAGAGCGGTGAACAGATAGGTCATGGAGGGATTCTTAAAAAGGCTTTCCATTTTTCAGGAACTGGTTGCCGGTGAGCCGGCGCCGGCATGCCCATCGGACATTTCAAAAACCCGTGCTCCAAGTGCTTCCTGATATGGGCTTTCATGCGAGGCCATGAGAACGCTGCCACCGCCCGACGCCATGGCACTCAGGCGCTTTATAAGATACTGACAGGAGCCGGCATCCAGACCGGCAAATGGCTCGTCGAGAACCAGAAGCCTGGGGCGACGCTCAAGAGCCCGAACCAGAAGGACTTTCTTCTGCTGACCCACGGACAAGCCCGTAAAGGCCCGCCTCTCCAGCCTGTCCAGGTCGAAGCCGCCCCGCAATTCAGCATCCGGTGTCACTGCACGCAGGCCCATGGCCAGCACTTCACCGGTCCGCAACGGAAACACACTGTCACCGGTCCACTTCTGCGGCACGTAGGAGATGTCGTCCGGCGTGATGCGAAAGTCGATTTGTCCCTTCGCCCATGGGATGATACCGACCAGACACTTGATCAGAGTGGTTTTGCCCGCACCATTCGGACCGGTTATTGCCAGAATCACTCCCGGTTCCACACAAAGATTCACATCACGAAAAATCGTTTCACCATGATGTTCGTAGGCTGCTCCGGAAATCTGTATGACTGGCTCGTTAACCATAAGGACTGTCAGAACACTCTGGTCGAGAGTGCCAGTTTGATGGAAAGGAAGCCGGGCCAACCGTCTCGTATTTCCTTTCCCTGACGCATTCTCCAACCGGGGCCCGCATTCAAGTGAGCTGTCACAGGCCCTCTGGAGGACCGCGAAGTATAAACACCGGGTCTGTGGAATTGCAATCCAACGCTTTCAAAGGCACGGCGTCGATGAACAGTTTCAAGCAGCTCATCCGGGGGCGGGTAAACTGCCGCCGTCCCTGGACATGCGCTCGCTCTCATAGAGCCACGCCAGACCGATCACCAGATGAAGGACGCACCATGGAATCAGAAAAAGCCCGATAACGGGTATGTAAAACGGCAGGCCCGCCTCCAGAGCACCTATGGAAATGGAAGTGAGTCCGAAGCGCCTTTCAGGGATCTCAACCTCAATCCCGCGATTCCGCATCACCGATATGTATGGCTCGAAGGTGGCCCGGCCCATCATATGTGAGGAGAAAACAAATACCAGCGGGGGCCCAATCAGCGGGAAAAAACCGAGGAAGAACAGTCCGAATATTATGATAACCTCACGAAGTGTCTGGCGGATGGTCACCAGGAGCGGGGTTTTGATCGCCGGCTCAACCCTTGGTGCTCCCCGGAATTCCATCACTTTCTCCACGAGGTTCTCATACCAGATGAACATCAGGTTGAGAGGCAGTAGCACCGCAAGAAACAGGCTCATCAAAAGGAGAATCAGCATCAGCCCGTATTCGAGGGTGGTGGCTGACCAGTCAAGCCACCCGGGAAGCCATTCCCGGAGAGACTCCTCCATCGGTTCCAGCAGAAAGTGAAATCCGGCCAGGAAACCTCCAATGAAAAGGACGAAAAAGACCACCAGATTCAGTCCAAATGCCTGCCAGATCTTGATGCGAAGACCGGGGATGCGGCCGAGGAGCTTTCGTCCCTGGATAAAGGCCCCTATGGCGTTAATCCGGAAAACTTTGTCTATGCTGCCCATGAGTTCATTGTTGTGCCCGGCCCCTCTGAGGATACCGGAATTGACCGGAGGACAGAAGCAGACCGGGCCTTGAACCGCATCTCATCACTGAAATGCCATCTGAAAAAGGGAAGAGCCGGAACCACGATCGGTTTCGGCTCTCTGGCTGAAAATGGGGAAGAGATTCCCAATCCAGGCATCTGTCTGAATCAGACCGGGGCCGGAGCCGGACTGCCAAGACCGGGTAGTTCAGGTGGAGACTTCTTCGAAACATCGGAAACCGGAGTCGACGCTTCCTGTCCTTCGACGGGAGAGAGGACGGGCGGCCTGGCCGGTGGGTCAAATTTCCCTGTTTCTATGATTTTGCGGACCTGATCGCCGTCGAGGGTTTCATATTCCAGCAGGGCATTGGCGATGATCTCCAGTTTTTCGCGGTTCTCGGTGATGATGGTGCGGGCGACCTCGTATTGTGTATCGATGATCTCCTTGACCTCGGCATCAATGATGCGGGCGAACTCCTCGCTGTAATCCTTTTTACGGATCATATCGCGGCCGAGGTAGACTTCATCGTCGCTGCCATACTGGACGAGGCCAACCTTATCACTCATGCCGAACTGACAGACCATGGCGCGGGCCAGGCTGCTTGCCTGCTGAATGTCGCCGGAGGCGCCCGTTGAAATGTCACCGGAAACGATTTCCTCGGCAATGCGACCGGCCATGGTGACCGCGATCATGTCGAGCATTTCCTTCCGGCGGCGGTTGTAGATGTCCTTCTCGGGGAGGGACATGGTGCTGCCGAGGGACTGGCCGCGCGGAATGATGGTCACCTTGTGAAGCGGGTGTGTGTGCTCAAGAACTTCGTTGACCAGAGCATGGCCTGCTTCGTGCCATGCGGTGAATTTCTTGTCCTCATCGGTCATGGCGAGGCTGCGTCTTTCACGCCCCCACCGAACCTTGTCACGGGCTTCCTCGAGCTCCTCGTGAGTGATACACTTTTTGTTGCGGCGGGCTGCCAGGAGAGCGGCTTCATTAAGCAGGTTTGCCAGCTCGGCACCGGAGTAGCCGGGAGTGCCTCGGGCGACCACTTCAAGATTGACATCGGGCGCCAGTTTCACTTTTTTCGCATGGACCTTGAGAATCTGCTCGCGACCGACAACATCGGGCAGGTTCACGGTCATCTGGCGGTCGAATCGTCCGGGCCGCAGCAAAGCGGGGTCAAGAACGTCAGGGCGGTTGGTCGCCGCGATGATGATCACCCCCTCCTGGCTGTCAAAGCCGTCCATCTCGACGAGGAGCGCATTGAGTGTCTGCTCCCGTTCGTCATTCCCGCCACCAAGTCCGACACCCCGGGACCGACCGACAGCATCGATTTCGTCAATAAAAATCAGGCATGGAGTATTCTTGCGGGCCTGTTCGAACATGTCCCGGACGCGGCTGGCGCCGACACCCACGAACATCTCCACGAAATCAGAACCGCTTATTGAAAAGAATGAGGCGTCTGCTTCGCCGGCAATGGCCTTCGCCAGGAGTGTCTTCCCTGTTCCCGGAGCTCCTACCATGAGGATACCCTTGGGAATCCTTCCACCAAGCTTCTGGAATTTTCTGGGGTCTTTGAGAAAATCGACGACTTCAGTCAGTTCCTCTTTGGCTTCGTTGACGCCGGCAACGTCCTTGAAAGTGATCTTGTTCTTGTCTTTCGCCAGCATCTTGGCCCGGCTCTTGCCAAAACTCATCGCTCCCTTGCCAGCCATTTTTATCTGCCGGATGAAGAAGAAATATATGATGAAGGCAAGCAGGAGGAATGGACCAAGCTGAAGCAGCAGGCCGATCAGCATCGTATCCGGCTCTTTCGGATTGATCTTGTCGTATTTGACAATCAGGTCCTGGAGTTTGTCCTCGGAAAGAAAAGTCTCGAATTTGAAGGGAATCTCGCCCTGAAATTTCTGGAGTTCCGGATCGGCGGCCTGCTCAGGCGAGGCTTTGTACTTACCGCTGATCTCGACAAGTTTCGAACTGGGGGCCAGAACGAGGTTGGCCTCCAATACCCGCTCATCCTCGAGAAGCTTTTCAAACTGGGTGAGGTTCATGCGGGGAAGCTGCGATTCAGTATTGTCGCGCAGCAGCATTAGAAGCGGAATGAACGCGATGATAGCCACCATCAGCAGCCATCCGCGGGCGGGAACTTTCGGTTCTTTGTTCGGATCCTCCGGGTTTGACCCGTTTTTGTTTCCAAATTCTGACATTAGTATGATTTTTTAGGACGGAACCCCCTTGATGGCCGTGAGAAAGAACCTCGGACGAACACTCGGAAATTCGGTCGATTATTCAAAAATTGAATATAGGGTCAGCCCCCCTAATAGGCAAACTCTAACTTGTCGCACAAAAGTGGGTATTCTGGCGCCAGTTCCATACCATGACTCGCGTGGTATCCGGGCGGCACACAGCCCATTGCGCAATCCTCATCCCCTCAATCCAGAAGATCCCACGGCCGACAGCCTCGGCCACGACGAGTTGATGACGCCGCTCCCGGGGCACTTTCTGACTGGAAAACCATTTTTTGAGGCGACAGGGGCCTGTAAAACCACAGGGATGAAAGCGGTCACCAGCCTGCCAGTGTCTGAGTCTGATTTCACTCCCTACCCTATCGGCATCAAAGCACTCCTTATTAGGCCCGCCGGCCGGGAAGTCTGAGGAAGCTCCGGTGGCACTTTGATGGATGCGCCAGCTGACCACCAGATGACCGAACTCCATATGCCCTTCGCCGTCGTGGTCCGGGAGGTTGACCGTCCCGCTGGTTTCTGTCCTCCACCGGGTGGAACCCCGGCTGACCGGCCGTCTCTCAAGTGTGCCGTCATCGAGAAGCCTTAACTGCAGATCTTCAGACACGGTCACCCATTCCATCGGATGCCCGATCAGTCCCTGCACCCGATCATGCGCATGACTGAGGCCGAGATCTGCAAGCTGCCTGACCACAATCCAGCTCCGAAGGGCCATGGGCAGCCTGCGGAAATCAGCTGATGCGTGGCCACCATCGGACCTCCACCGGTCCGCCGCTTCATCCAGAAATTCCGTTGTTCCGGCACTGATGATGGTCAGATCGAGAATACTTTTTTTCCACGGTCTGGCACCGGCCAGATCATCCACAAGCGGCAGAAGTTCGCTGCGGATTCTGTTTCTTAAAAAGGACGGGTCATCGTTGGAGGAATCCTCACGGAAAGGCACACCTCTGTCTTGAGCGGTGTGTAGAATATCCCGGACCGGCACGGAAAGAAGCGGCCGCCACACCAGCAAATCCCTGAAGTGTGGATCCGCAATCGGAAACGCGGCCCGTTCCTGCATACAGCCAAGGCCGCGGATCCCCGTACCGCGAATCAGGCGCATGAATAGGGTCTCGACCTGGTCATCCAGATGATGCGCAAGGACCAGATGGGACAGCCCGTTACCTGAAAGAATTTCACCCAGGCATTCGTACCGGATTCGTCGCGCGCCCTCTTCGAGACTTCCTCCACCACGTTCGGCATGGATGGATCGGACGTCAGCGGCCCTGGCCTGAAATGGGATGTTTCTTTCCCGACAGAACTGCTCCACGAAACGGGCATCGCCGTCGGACTCCCCGCCCCTGAGACGATGATTAATATGACAGGCAAGCAGACGGGTCGGCCCTGTCATTTCAAAAAGAAGATTGAGGAGGACCATTGAATCACAGCCCCCCGATACACCGACGGCAAGCGTGTGGCCTTCAACTTCCGGATGGCTCAGGAACCGTCCGATAACTTCTTCAACGGCGGATGGCATGGCATCAGTCTGCTCACGGGATCCGCCAGCGCCATCAGAATGGCGTGACCTCGTAAGCAAATCCCTTGAGATACTCGGTTTCGGGTATGACCGGCAATATGGGATGATCCGGCGACTGCGTGAATGTTTCAATCCTTCTCAGAAGCATACGGCAGTCAAAAGCGGCTTCACTCACCACCATTTCATACATCGATGCACTGACATGATGTGAGCAGCAGAAGGTCGCCAGGATGCCACCGGGCGCGAGCATCCGCAGTGCTCTGAGGTGAATTTCCTTATAACCTTTGAAAGCCTGGTCGAGTGCGGTCCTGCTCCTGGCAAATGACGGAGGATCCAGCACAATCACATCGTATCCCCCCTGAAGGTCAACCAATGCACTGGACTCCTTGAGCCAGTCAAAGACATTGGCCTGCTTCCACTGAATGACATCGGGAAGTCGGTTGAGCTCCTGGATGGCCCGGGCCTGATCGAGAGCCTGCTGACTTTGATCGATGGCCGTCACCTCCGCTGCCCCTGCCAGGGCGGCATGAATCGCGAATCCTCCCTGAAAGGTGAAGGTATCCAGTACTTTTTTTCCGCGACACCAGCGGGCCACACGGTCGTAATTCGACTGCTGGTCAAGATAACAGCCCGTTTTATGTCCGGTTTTCCAGCTGGTCCGCCACTGCAGGCTGTTCATGGAAAAATCCAGTTCATCGGGCGGGTCCCCGTAGAGAACGCCACTGGCATCATCCATGCCTTCAAGTTTCCGTGTCTGAAAGTCGCCCCTTTCAATCACCGCGGATACACCACAGACCTCCACGAGCGCCCTGACTATCTGATCCTTGCGGCGATCCAGACCAAGCGAGCTGATCTGCAGAACCGCGACATTCCCATAAAGATCGACGATCAGCCCGCTCAGCCCGTCTGCCTCCGCATGCACCAGCCTGAATGACTGCCCCTCTCGGTAATACTTTCTCCGATACGCCAGGGCATGCGTCAGCCGCTCACGAAAGAAGCCTTCATCAATCTCACACCGCGTGCGTGAAAGAACCCGAACCGCCAGCTTGGACTGACTGTTCCACAGGCCCATCCCCATCGGACGGCGACGGGCGTCGCGAATGTGAACAACGTCGCCATCCTCAATCCCGTCGGGAAATCGCTCAATCATCCCCCGGAATATCCACGGATGCCCCATGGTCACCCGGGTGCTCACGCTTCTTTTTAATGTAACTGTCGGTATATGACTCATCCAAAAGGGAAATTCTCACCGCTCCCCGCCCCGGAGCCAAGGAAAATCAGGATCACCCCGCGCCCTGGCAGTTTTCTCCTGACCGCCAAAGGGAGAAATATATTTCATTTCCGGCTGCTGCGGTCGATAGGAAATCAGGAAGATAGGTATTGAAAAAAGTGAAACCCTATCGATGAGTCAGTTTGTTCATAGTGACGCTCCCGGCAAAGGGGGCGTTTTTTTATAATCTCAACCCGTGCGATTGGCACCGCATACAGGATCGCTGATATCAGTATCAGCGCGGAACGGACTGTGGATAAACAACCTGAGCTTCGGGCGGCGGTTGAACATCCGGGTCCTTTGACTTCGGAAGATTCATATAGAACTCAAAAGCGGCGACAACAGCGCCAGTCCCCACAAGAATCGCAGCAATAACGGAAAGGGCCATCATCCAGCCTGGGATATGCCTTGCCTTCATCCCTGTCCGGTGCGCCCGCATTGACGGGTGGAGCTGACTGCGGCAATGACCGCAGCGGTCATCACTGCGCAGATTGGGACGATGGCAATGCCGACAGTAAATGACAAGTCGGGAGCCGCAGCTGCCGCACTGCTCGGTTTCATGAGAGACGATTCCCTGCTCGTGACCACATCGGGGACATGCCACGGTCTCCGGCCACTGACATTCAATGTATTTCATGGAAGAATTGGAGTTTCAGGCTTGATCCGAGGCTAAACCAGAAACGCATGGCAAACCAGACCAATTATTGAGGAATCGGGCCGAATTTTCCCGCACAGGAAATTGCCGCCTCAACTGCCGGCCCGCTGAAGAACATAAGTCCCCTCCTCCCCGCAGCCGGAGAGATGGCTCGAGAGGATATTGAAGCCGGCGTTTCCGGCGCGGGACTGAATGGCCTCGTCCGAATATCTAAGGCTCTGAAACAGACAGATGGATTCCCCTTCGCGCCAGACAACGGTTCCTCCACCGGGCAAGGCAACAGGCACATCGCGGCGCATGGTCAGATCAACCCCGATAGCCGAAAGATGTCCGGGCAGAACTGTGAATACCCTGTAGCCAAGGTCTCCGTCCCGACTGAAAACCCCGATGTTCTCCCCGAAAGCCTGAATCCAGAGGCGCGTCTCGGGATTGTCGTATTGCGGCACAATTCCGGGAAGTCCATTCGAAAGCTCTGCTCCCGAAGCCATATTCGCACTCAGCACCACAAGATCCCCCGGATCGGTCCACGAACTCAGTAAGTTCCATGCCCTGTCCGGATCCATATTGGGCAGCATCCCCAGAAAAAAGACCACCCTCCGTGCTCCCGGTGCCGCCTCCAGCCACGATGGACGCGCCCCCATGACATCCAGATCCGCAACCACCGGCCTGACAGACGAAAAGGACTGCAGCCGCAGAGCACTGCTCACCGCCAGTATTGTGCTGATGTCTATCACCAGTGTCTCCTCCGGCAACCGATCCGCCTGTTCAAAAAACAACTGCTCCTTGTGGCCGCCTCCACATCCCAGTGAAAACAGCCAGTATGCCATTTCCCCAACTCTGGCACCAAGGTCCCTGAAAGCCGGACGGTAGACCTCGTCCATCACTCTCGCCTTCCTTGATGGCGACCATCGCTCATGAACCGCCAGCCACCTCATCGCCTGATGATGAGTCATATACAACATCCCGGCAGGAATCCGACGATTGACCAACGCCTCCTCCAGGCGCAACTGGCTGGCCTGAGGAAACAGACTGCTGTCCACCCATACCGGCATGCACCCATCCATCAAATGCCCGCCATCTGACATATCCACCAAACCGGACTGCCCAGCCCGCTTCCGCGCCTTGCCCGAGTCCCTCATATACGGCTCCTTTTGCCCAGCATCTGCATCGTGGTGGATTTTTTCAGGTTCTTAGATCTTTGCAGGTGATCCGGATGACCTGCCGGTATCGAACAGTTCTTTGGAATCACCATAAACATGGGTATGCCGCGGGAGTCGACCTGAAAATTTCCGGGCACAGAGCAGGGATCAGGAATCGTCTCCAGTCCGAAATGTCCACCGGCAGTCAATGCGAGGACAGCTGCATCGATCAGGTCATCCTGCGCAGGCTGAGGAGGAGGCTCTCCGGTACGAACGGAAAATGTCGGCGGTTGACCGATCCGGCTGCAGTCCAGTCCGCATTGGGCAAGGATTTGGAGACGCTGCTTTCGACCGGTGGCAGTCCTCTTGGAGGCGAAAATTTGCTCCGGACGGTTCAGTCGACGGAAACAGATCTCGGGATGCGATTCGTGAAGACGGAAAGGTCGGCACCGGGTAGCTTCTGAATCGGCAGAAGGAATGCTGTTTGATAACAGAAATTCATCCAGTTCCCGGATTCTGGGAGTGATGTTCCATGATTGGATGGATAATTTCCTGCCCGTTTCCGCGGAATTGATCAGGCATGCCTGCTGATAATTCACAGCGCGGAGGGCTTCCCGGCATGGCGGCGAAAAGACACTCGATGCCGCCGGACGGCCCAGTATTTTCCTGGCAAGTGTATCACAGTGCCTCACGGGAATATCCCGTGAAGGAAGTCCCACAGGCATATCGATGAGAATACGGCTATCCAGGGGAATCGGCAGCGAATTCAGCAGGGTAACAAGTGAGCTGGAGGCAGTGAAAATGAGGCGGGCAGTCTTGCAGCCTTCACGGTGTTCCACAACGGCGGCACACCAGCCACCCCGGCAGCCGTCTATCCCGATGAAAGGAGCCACGCCGGATCAATCCCCTAATGCTTCAATATACAGTTTGAGCTGGGACTCAAAGGCGACCGCAAGATCCGTATCCGTGATCCCCTCTTCGAGGGTGAAATTATCGTTGAAGGATGGAAGGGAAAAGGATGCCCGTATGTCCGCTCCCAGCCTCGGAAAAGTATTGAGGGCCATTTGGAAAACGCTTGAAGCGCCGCGTGCTCCCGGAGATGTGCTGAGCAGAAACATGGGCTTTTCAGACCACAGCTTGTATTCAAGGCGCGAAACCCAGTCGAATATGTTTTTGAAAGCGGCCGTATACGCTCCGTTATGCTCGGCCATTGAAATGACAACGCCATGGCTGCCACGAATTTCACCGAGGAACTTGGTGGCGGCTTCAGGGATCCCTCCACCATTCTCGCGGTCCGCAGAGTAGATCGGCATCTCAAACATGTTCAGGTCCAGCAAATCCGACCTGGCCCCCGGAATACGGGATGCCGCCCATGCTGCCAATTGACGGTTGATTGAGTTGCGACTCGTACTGGCACCGATAGCGATGATTTTTTTCACTTCACCACCATCAGCTATCCGCCCCCGATTGCAACTGCTTCAGAATCCCGCCACCAAACGGAATCAGATCGGGTCCCCCGTCGGAAAAACCGGTTCACCTGGAAGGCCGGACAGAAACCTTGTCCACAGTCGGGAAATCGTCCGGTACCGGCCATGATACACTCCCGGTGCCGAGCCATTCGATGGATCGAATCAGGACTGTCTGGAAACCCGCGCAGCGGAATGCACTGTCGTCCCTCTGCCCCGGCCAGATGTGTCCGGGAAGAAATGTCAGCACCCTGCCGCGGCCATAGGGAACCCACCAGATCTGGGGTTCGTGGCGACCTGTGCCACCGGATTCCTTTGATGACCACGCTGTCGCAAGAAGATTGATGTTGGCGGACGGCCCGCGCTGGCCGTGATACAGCTCATCGTGCGCATGCAGCCACTGACTGGGGAGGCCGGAAAACACAGGATGGTCCGGGTCTCTGGTCGTAATAACCCAGTCATGCAGCCCGCCATGGCCGGCACCGGGACCTTCTCCCGGTGGTATGTGATGCTCACGGCCCTGATCATCAAGGTAGAGACCCCAGCCGTAGTCATTGCCGCGCCACAGAAGCCCGACCATGAGTTCATAGTCCTTCCAGCCGTTGAATGCGTTATTGGCTGCATGGACATTCAGAACCCCTCCCCCTTCGCGAACAAAGCTTAAAAAGGATTCCTGAACCGCCCCGGGCCACATCTCACCGAAATAGTTATTCAGGACCACGTCGTATTCATGAAAGCCCGGGTCCCAGTCAGCCCATGCCTCGGGCGCCGACTTTGATGGAGGAGAAAAGACGACCTCGGTTTCGAAAAAGGGAACAGTGTCAAGAGTCTGCTTGAGAAGTCCGGTCGTCCGCTGCCAATGGTGATTATTCTGCCCGCTCAGCAGAAGGACCCTCAAAGCCTTTCCAGTTGATGGCAGCTCATCGCCACGAAGCAGAGCCGGGAACATCACCAGACTGAATGTCAGAAGGACCAGAACAGGTAAGGGAAGGAGGCCGAATCGTGATTTCATGGTATTAATTGATTGTCTTCAAGTCTGATGCATCCACGAACATCTTTCAAGAACACACCGTGGTGGAATTAGCGGACTTGCCAGCCAGCAGCTCCCGCTGCAGAATCCGAATCCATGACCCACCCGAATTCCTCAGCAGTTTCATCGCTTGGTCGCACATATCGAAAATTGCACTGGCTTCCGGCCATTCTGATCCTCATCGTTTCCTCCACCACGGGATGGATGGATGTTGATTTCGCCCTCGGTCCGGACAGCCAGCAGCAACCCGGTGTTCCCGCCGGAACAGTGGAAAAATACGTTTTCGATAACAGTAATATCTTTCCCGGCACAACCCGTGACTACTGGATTTATGTCCCGGCACAATATGATCCCTCTTCGCCTGCCTGCCTGATGGTCTTTCAGGACGGGGGTGGATATGTAAGCCGGAATGGGCAATGGCGGGTCCCAAACGTCTTCGACAACCTGATTCACAAAGGAGAGATGCCGGTCACCATAGGGTTGTTTATCAACCCCGGTGTGGTGCCCGCCCCAAATGAGAACGCGCAGCCCAGATTCAATCGGAGCTTTGAATACGACGCTCTCGGGGACCGCTACGCGCGGTTCCTTGTTGAGGAAATGATCCCGGCGGTCGCCTCCCGGTATAATATCAGTCCGTCCGCAGATGACCGCGCCATCGCTGGTTCCAGCTCCGGCGGAGTCTGCGCATTCACTGTCGCATGGGAACGCCCGGACCAGTTCCGGAGGGTCTTCACCACAGTGGGAACATATGTGGGTCTCCGGGGAGCGGATGTCTACCCGACACTTATCCGGAAAACAGAACCCAAACCCATCCGAATCTTCCTGCAGGATGGGTCCAAGGACCTCAATATCTACGGGGGAAACTGGTGGATTGCCAACCAGGCAATGCTTTCAGCTCTTCAGTTCTCCGGCTATGACGTCAGGCACGCCTGGGGGGAAGGCGGTCATAACGGCCGCCATGGGGCAGCCGTTCTCCCCGATGCCCTGAGGTGGCTCTGGCGGGACTACCCGGCACCTGTGACAAAACCGGCAATCAGTGCAGGCCACAAACTGGCGGATGTTCTCATTCAGGGAGAGGAATGGGAACTTGTCTCCAGTGGACACCAGTTCACCAAAGGTCTCGCAGCCACTCCATCAGGGGAGATTTTCTTCTCGGATGTCCCGGCCGGGACCATTTATAAAATTCATCCCGACGGTTCAGTTTCCACGCTCAATGCTGACAAAGGGATGATTATCGGACTGAGTGCCGCGGGCGACGGACTGCTTTATGCCGCCATCAATGACTCGAATCGTATCGTGGCTGTTGACCCGGAGTCCGGAGAAACAAGGCATGAGATCCAGACCGGCAGAGGCAGTGACCTGATCGCTCTGCCTCAGGGAGCATTCATTTCATCCACGGAAGACGGGACAATCTTCTGGATGGATGGAAACCACGATTTTCACAAAGCTGATTCCGGCATACGATACCCGAACGGACTAGCCATCTCGCCGGATCATACCCAGCTCTATGTCTCGGATTCCGTTGGACGATACGTGTATTCATTCCAGATTCAGGCCAATGGTGCACTCCGATACAGGCAGGAATTCTTTCATCTCCACCTCGTCGATGATATTGCGGAAAGCGGTGCTGAAGGTTTGTGTGTCGATGTTCAGGGACGGCTTTTCGTGGCTTCCCATGCCGGCATACAGATGTGCGACCAGCCCGGAAGAGTCAATGCCATCATTCCGGCACCATCAGACAGCAGGGTATCCAGCCTGATATTCGCAGGCAAAAATATGGACTATATCTATATCACTGCGGGGGATAGTGTCTATCGCCGGAAAACACAAACAAGAGGATTTCATTCATGGATGGCTCCCACGAAACCGCCAAGGCCAAGGCTGTAGGAATCATGCCGGCAGTTCATCCCCGGCTATCGGGCATCCGGTGCTTCGGATCGCGAAGAAGCTGGTTGACTCACCTTGGGATCGCGACGCATGGCCCTGGCTTTTGGATAATGCGGTCCGGAGTCAAACCCGGTGCCCATTCCATGCTTTGGCCGACTGTTTGAAGAACTGCACCCACAGCCGCTGCCGCTGCCGCTGCCGCACGATCGTCCACGGCGCCTGCCGAGGAGATTGATGAAAAATATCACCCCGGTCGCCATGACGATTGCTGCAGCAGCAATGGATTGCCATTCGCCGTTCATGGAAGAACTATACGGCCGGTTGGTTGAGGAATCAAAAGGCGGAACCTATCTGGTAAACCAGAAGCGCCATAACATACGCCGTCGCCGTCATATAGAAGATCTGAAATAAAGGCCATTTCCATGTGCCGGTTTCCCGGCGGACCACAGCAACAGTGGAAAGACACTGCATGGCGAAAACATAGAAAACCATGATTCCAAGGCAGACGACGGGGGTGTACAGAGGTTCTCCATTCGGCCTTTTTTCAGCAGCCAGCCTGTCGCGTATCCGCTGACGGGTCAGGTCGTCATCGCCATCTGATTCCTCAACCGAGTAAATAACGGCCATTGTGGAAACAAAGACCTCCCTGGCAGCGAAGGAAGTCAGAAGGCCAATGCCGATCTTCCAGTCATAGCCCAAAGGAGTCACCACAGGTTCAATCACCTTCCCGATGCGTCCGGCGACTGAATACTCCAGTTTGTCCCCTTCGGACACCGCATCAGATGCAGCCTCGGGATGCTTGGGATAGTTGGTTGCAGCCCACATGAGGATTGTAAGCCCCAGAATGATCGTTCCTGCTCTCTTCACGAATATCCGCGCTCTCTCCAGAAGGAAGATGAAAACGGATCGCCACCTCGGAGCCCGGTATGGCGGGAGCTCGAGAAGCATCGGTGAAGCCTGCCCGCGGGCCAGGAACTTCCTGAAAACCCATGCGAAAACAAACGCTCCAACAGTGCCAAGTGCGTAAAGTCCGAACATCATCATCACCTTGACCCAGACAGACATCCGGTCCTCCGGGATCATCGCGGCTATCATCAGAAGATAGACGGGAAGCCGTGCCGAACAGCTGGCCAGCGGCGCCACAAGAATGGTGATAAGCCTGTCCTTGGGGTCTTCAATCGTCCTCGCGGCCATAACCCCCGGAACAGCGCAGGCATAGGAACTCAGCAACGGAACAAACGACTTGCCGTTCAGACCGACTCGTCCCATGAGACGGTCCATAAGAAAGGCGACCCGCGCCATGTACCCCGTCTCTTCCATCAGCGAGATGAAGAAGAAAAGTATCAGGATTTGTGGTAGAAAGATGATGATTCCTTCAAGGCCGGCAAGCACACCGTTGATGAGGAGATCCCGAAGATCACCGGCCGGCATGCTGCTTTCCACCAGACCGGCCATCCAGACCATCAGCGTTTCTATCCACCCCATTGGAACCTGGGCAAAGCTGAAGATCAGAAAAAACATTGAAACAAGAAGGCCGGCAAGGAACACCCACCCCATCAACGGATGCAGCAGCCATTTGTCGATGCGATCAGTACTGACGGCTCCTCCCGGAATGTCGTGCGTTTCCTGAACAACCTCTTCAACAATTTCCTCCACGACTTCGTAACGGGAGGCAACCAGTTTGTCCTCCCACTCGGGATCAAGATCGGACAGCTGCTTCTTCAACTGGCTGATCAGATCAAACTGCCGCGAATTCAGCCCGAAATGCTCCGCATCATGGTGCGAAATTAAATACAGGAGTCTGAGGATGCCGTTGCCTCTCCGGCAAAGACCAATTTCAAGGGCCTGAGGAACGCTGTCCACGATCACATCGCGAACGGATTCCGGAATTGAGGTGAGACTGGGCCTCTGCGCTTCGGGGGACCGCAGCATCCGGCTGATCGCAATTTTGAGATCGACAAGGCCGACACTGCGGGATGCCTCCAGGGCAACCACCGGAATACCCAGTCGCTCAGAAAGTTTCTCCTGATCAATCGATAATCCCTGCTCACGCGCAACATCCATCATGTTGAGAACGAGAATGCAGGGAACATCCAACTCAAGAACCTGAGTGGTCAGATAAAGGTGCCTGCCAAGATTACTGGCATCAACAACAAGAGCCACCACATCAGGATGGTCCAGAGCCTCCGAAGATCCCATCAGGGCTTCACGGGTCACAGCCTCCTCCGGCGAGCGGGCACTCAGACTGTATGTCCCGGGGAGGTCAATAAGTGAAATCTTCTCGCCGTGATGTCCGTTGAAAATGCCCGCTTTCCTTTCAACTGTCACACCGGGAAAATTGCCCACCTTCTGACGCAAACCTGTCAGAGCATTGAAAATTGTGGTTTTTCCGGCGTTGGGATTTCCTACAAGGGCAACGGTGGGCTCTCTTACATCGGCGGCTGTTTTCGCAATACTCAAATCGGTAACCTCCTGAATGTTTGGATGTCAGAACCGGCTGTCAAAGCAGCTCAACCCTGATCTTGGCGGCATCCGACCGCCTCACGGATAAAAAGGACCCTCTCACCGCAACCTCCAGAGGATCTCCCATCACGTTCCTCCTCACAATGTGAACCTTCGACTTGGGCAGAAGACCCATTTCTCGAAGTCTCATCAGATCAGGATCACCGGAAGGCATCGACAGAACCCGGGCCTCAACTCCGTCCTCAAGCTCAGACAGATTTTTTTCGTCACCCATAAAAACCGTTCAACTGCAGACTCCCGCCATCTTCCAGCGAGGAAATTCCACAAAATTAATTTTCATCACTATTCAGCCGGGGCTACGAGGATGGACCGGGCCAGCGACTGACTTAAACCAATACGACAGCCGAGGATCTGACACACAACCGCACCGCCCCGGTTAACCACCCGCAACTCGGCATTTTCACAAAAGCCCATCTCGCGAAGTTTCTGGCAGCTCCTGGCATTCCCGCATAACTGACAGATTTTTAAACGGGAACCGCATGGCGCCTGGTAAAGATTCAGGAGACCACCAACGCCCCCCGCAGGGGACGAGCCGCTTCCAAGTAACTTCTCTACCAGTTTCTTCATTTCATTCCTATCATGCCACCAACATCCACTCCCTGCTTCCTCACCCTTGCCATAAATTTGCGTTATCTTGTCATCGGCCCGCATTGCAACAAACCGATATATCAGCAATCAGCCGATACAACCTTGAAAAAAGCCTGAATATTTGCCTGTTCTCATCCATCGAGGACAAAAAAGCTCGCCAGACCAATGGGCACTTCCGATGACTCAACACCGCCTCGAAGGCAGCCCGCCCCATTTCAGGAATTCAGTCTTCGGTATGAAAAAATGGTCTGATCCCGCCCGCAGGAGATCCTGTGACAGAGTTTCTTTCGAGTCGGGCACAGCTTCGATCGCCGCTCCTGGTGGAACTGCTCAACGAAGTTACGTGATCCAATCACCAGACCATCGGTAAATGCCCTGATTCTCCTCAGAAATCCATGGGAGGATTCAGTTTGTGCTTCGGGACTCACTCCGGACTCACCCCGGCCCGAATCAGACTGCTTTCCACCCGCGCCGGATTCCAGACCGCAGGATGATGATGGATCTCCGGCCAATGTGCCGCCCTGAACAGACACACTCATGCCCCTTCGCTTCCATCCCTGCCGATCACTCTTCCACTGCATAAAATTGAGCAGCCTCTGCTCGCCCATCCTCCAGTCAGCTTCCTCATCAGGCAGACAGATTAGGGAAAGCAGTCTTTCCCTGGCTGTATTATCACCACTGGAGGCTGCCCCCAGCGAGGACCAGCGGTAATCGCGGGGATCATCACACAGCCCCGCTCTCACTGGATTAAGCTCAATGTAGGCAATCAGGCTCATCAATGCCGTCCCCCTGCTCTCAACCAGAAGACTCCGAAACCTCTCTTCCCACAAAGTCCCTTTCCGCTCGTGCTCCGCGTTGAACCACTTGGTGAAGCGCTGCTTCAGCTCTTTCATGAAAAGTGACAGATCATGCATCCGGCCGAACATTCCGTCGAAAAAACGCTGAATCTCAGCCTCCCTGCCCAGATCCCGAAGCTCCTGCAGTCTCAGCTCGAAATCTGCCATTTTCTCGCGGCTGTACAATGCCCGCATCCTCCTTAGAATTTCCTCCTCCCCCAGGGACTCCAGGGACTCCGGCTTGACTGGCACCTCAACCAATAAATGAAAGTGGTTCCCCAGAACGCAATAACTGTGAACTTTCAACCCGGAAAACACTTCGTGCTTCCGCAGCATTTTCAGAAATATGGACCGCTCCCTCTCCCCCATAACAATTCGTCGATCCACCACCCGACTGATCACATGAAAAATCTGCGGCCGATCCTTCATAACCAATACTGAACGAGGAACTCTCATACAGAAAACATACCCCAGCCCCGGTCCGAATCAAGCATAATGTGTCTGACACTTAATGTTGTTTGAAAAATCAGTGGAGTTGCCAGACGCGGATGAGGGCTTCGCGGACGATGGCTTTGGACATTTTGGATGAGCCCTGGTAGCGGTCGGTGAAGATGATGGGGATTTCGGTGATTCGGAAGTGTTTTTTCCAGAGGATGAAGGTGAGTTCGATTTGGAAGGAGTAACCGTTGGAGCGGATGCGATCGAGGTCGATGGATTTGAGGGCGTTGCGGCGGAAGAGTTTGAATCCGCCTGTGGGGTCGTGGAATGGCATACCGGTGATCCACTTGACGTATTGTGCGGCGGCGAGGCTGAGGATGAGTCGGTTGAGGGGCCAGTTGATGACCCGGATACCATTGGCATAGCGGGAACCGAGGACCAGATCGGCGTTTTCGGCGGCTTTGATAAAAGCCGGGATGTCGTCGGGATTGTGGGAGAGGTCGCCGTCCATTTCCATGATGTATTGATAATCCCTCTGGAGGGCCCATCGGAAGCCGGCGATGTATGCGGAACCGAGGCCTGATTTTGCCGGGCGGGACAGCAGGTGGACCCAGGGGAACCTGCGGGCGAGCTCGAGAGTCAGGTCCCCGGTACCATCGGGAGAGCTGTCGTCCACAACGAGGAGGTCCACCTGAGAGCTGATCCGGCTCAAGGCATCGACGAGACGGGGAAGGTTCTCTCTTTCGTTGTATGTAGGGACAATGACGACGGTGCTGGCAGGCATGGCAGGCGCGGCTGGTGCGGTTTTTTCAATTCTATGGATTCAACGGATTCAATATTGGGCCGGAATCCGGCAGAAAGCAACGCAGAGGGCAGTTTTCGCAATCCGGTTTCCGAGGCCGGCAATAATTCTTCCCGACCATGACAATTTGTGCATGGAGGTCTTCGAGGAATCTCAGCCGTGGATGTTTCCGGACTGAAGGGTCGGCAGAAATCGCATTGAGACAGATTTCCTGAAGAGCGTGATAGGCTTCATCGGAGTGACACCATCCATGTCGGGAGAAAATCCGGCGGGTGTAGGCATCGACGACCATGACCGGATGGCTGCCTGCATAGAGCAGAATACTGTCGGCGGTTTCCGGTCCGATACCGCGTATTTGCAGAAGCCGGTCTCTGACTTCGGGTGTTTCCCCCTTGAGCATGTGGATGACGGAATTATCGAATCTGCTGATGATGATGGAAAGGAAATCCAGCACTCGTTGGGATTTGAGGCGATAATACCCACTGGGGCGCAGGGCCTGTTGGAGTTCTTCGATCGGGAGAAGTGAGATGGCCCGGGCATCCTCAAGGTGAGCAATCCTCCGCAGATTTGCCAGAGCCTTCTCCACATTGGACCATGCGGTATTCTGGGTGAGGATGGCGCCAATGCTGATTTCAAGTGGACCATCACCGGGCCACCAGTTGAGAAATCCATGATTTTCCAGCATGAGCTGGTAGGCTTTTCCGATCATCGGCAATGGGTATCGGGATGCCACGAGGGATTGTCTGATTTGATTAGTCAGAGACACAGCAGGGGGCCAGCACCGCCTCGGACATGCCGTGAATGATTTTCTTGTCAGCAGGGCACAAAGTCGCGAGCACTCCCTGAAGTGAGGCCCGCAGATTATTCCCCTGCCCGTGCACGAAATAATATGGACAGAGACGCACGCGAGCCTTCATGTGGATTTCGACATAACCATCTCTGGAAATCCACGCTGTATCGACACTGGCCGGTTTGTGAAACTGTTGAAGCACGTGAGGAGAGCGGTTGAAATGTTTTAGTGCGGCATCGATGTGACTGCCCCATTCATCGGACGGCATGTCGCTGCCGAGATGGACGCCGCGTGCGCCCCAGGCATTTTCCGAGAAGCCCGAGACCTTGAGAATCAGATTTCTTCTTTTTTGCGAAAAGGTTTTGAGCTGGTTCCAGTTTGTTATTTCGAGGCCGGGTATTGCGGCGTGAGGAGGGATTGGGGATGGATCGACAACCCATGTTCGTGGAATGACTTTCAGCAGCTTGTCAAAATAGGATCGCCCCAGCTCCCTGATCCAGAATTCCTCGAGATTACGGTTCCAGAGAAGCGCCGATGTCATTTTTTCTTCGAGGAATGCCTTGGGCGGGGGTGTGAGGAAGATTTCACGCCCGGTGGCTCTGCTCAGAATGTCTGGTGCGGCCGGGATATTGGCGAGGTCGAAGAGTTCGAAAAACCGATAGACCGAATCCCCCGGTGATATTCCAGCGAAGTCCGCATCGCGGACACTGATATCCCTTGAGGGCCATAACTCTCTGACGGTCGAAGCCAGCCATTCCATTTCAGGCCGATAGGTCTTTGACTCTTCGGAAACAAGGATGTGAACATTTCCGCTGTCCGGAAAAATCCCGGCGAAACCATGGACCATTCCGTCGGCGCCACCGATCACCTCAAAGCCGAGCTGCTGATAACACCGATTCAGCCATGCGGTAAGTCCAATGCCTCCTGGAACCGAGTCCAGTTCAGTGATGGCCAGCCCGTCTTCGGTGAGGAGAACGTCGGGACGGATGACCCGTGGAATTTCCCTTGCCATGTTCCGGTGGGACTGCAATTCCACCAGATCGTCAGGCTTTCCGAGATCCAGCCATTCATGCACCCACGATGGTTCCCTGCCCTGATGGGAAAACCGGTAGAGCTCGCTGGTGGCCTGGTAGAATTTGAGAAGAATCCTTCCGAGGTTTTCCAGTTCTTTGACCAGCCTTGATGAGAGCGGGAATGGCCGGACAGCCTGCCGCCATTCCTTTTCAGCAAAGAGGCCTTTCTCGGGGATGGCATGCTCGAGAAATTGAGACTGTTGCTTGAGATCCATGGGTTCGGGTTCTGATTCAGGAACGGAATTTGAAATGGTCTGCCCGTGGTGATGGGTTGCAGGAACAGACTGCGTCCCGGCCACCCGGGCGGGCGGGTTCCGAGTCACGGGACTTAATGGCCAGACCGGGAAAAATTTCGAAACTCATTCACGGACCTGTCCTTCACCAGTGATCATCCACTTATAGGTTGTGAGTTCTTCAAGGCCCATGGGTCCCCGGGCGCCGATCTTGTCAGTGCTGATACCGATTTCCGCACCCATGCCGAACTGTCCTCCATCTGTGAACCGTGTGGATGCATTCCAGTAAACGGCCGCGGCGTCGACTTCATTCATAAATGTGGCGGCTGCTTCGGGGCTGGATGTGACAATTGAGTCGGAATGCCCGGATCCGTAACGGTTGATGTGTTCAATTGCGTCGGAGAGCCCGTCGACGACCTTCACGGCGAGAATCAGGTCCAGATATTCGGCGGACCAGTCATCCCCGGTTGCCGCCACAATCTTTCCATCTCCTGCGTCTGCGTCATCAAGATTCTTGAGAATGGAGAGTGCGCGTTCATCACAGCGAAGTTCAACCCCCTTCTTCAGCAGCTGCCCCGCAACTTCCGGGAGGATGGCGTTGGCAGCAACGACATCGACGAGCAGAGTCTCCATGGCATTGCAGACTCCGGGCCTCTGGCACTTGGCGTTGACAGCAATCGAGGCCGCCATGGCCGCATCGGCATCGCGGTGCAGGTAGACGTGGCATACTCCCGTGTAGTGCTTGATGACGGGAACCTTTGAACATTCGGCAACAGCGCGAATCAGTCCCTCGCCGCCCCGCGGCATACAAAGGTCGACATATTCAGTCTGAGAAAGCAGAGCCGGGATAGCGGCCCGGTCCGTTGTGGGGACCACCTGAATGGCATCCTTCGGAAAGCCCGGCAAAGCTGCCCATGCCGCGTCGATCATGATCCTTGCAAGGCACTGGTTGGAATGGAGCGCCTCCTTGCCGCCACGGAGGATGGTGCTGCTTCCGGCCTTGAAGCACAGACCTGCGGCGTCGACCGTTACATTGGGGCGGGACTCGTATATGATGACGATGACTCCGAGCGGGCATGACACCTTCCGGAGCCTGAGACCATTCGGCAGCACCCGCTGATCCAGAACCCGCCCCGTCGGATCCGGAAGCGCGGCGACTTCCCTGAGGCCACGCGACATGGAGGCGATGCGGGCCGGCGTCAGTTCGAGACGGTCGAGCATGGCACTGGACAGTCCCATCCCGCGACCGGCGGCGAGGTCTTTCTGATTGGCCTCCCGGATGGTATCAGCTTCCCGGTCGATGGCATCCGCCATGGCCACAAGGCAGCGGTTCCTGTCCTCACACGACAGTCGTGCCAGCTGTCTGGAGGACTTCCGGGCCCGCATTGCAAGGTCCCGCATCTGATCATCAAGAGTCATGACAGCGCATCATAACCAGAGTATTCGGCAGGCAACAAGTGCGCTTAGCCCCCGAACCGGGGTCGCGTGCCGGCGGCCGGGCATGCACAAAAGCCGCGTCACCCAGGCCATTCACCGCCACGCTACTCAGCTATTGAAATTTCTGAAAACAGACGTCATCTTGTATGGGTTCACAAGGTCCACCAATACCAGGGACATCATGAAGAACATACCCAGAATTTCCGACTCGGAGTGGAAAATCATGAAGATACTGTGGCGCCGGGCTCCGCAGCCCGCCTATGATATCGCCGAGGAAATCAGCCGCACCGAAAACTGGGATATCCGGACAGTCAAGACCTTCCTCAGCCGACTGGTCAAAAAGGGAGCACTCTCCTACAGAAAGTACAAAAATCTTTATCTTTATTTTCCGATTGTTTCCGAGGAGAAGTCAAAGCAGCAGCAGGGAGAGTCCTTTTTGAATCAGGTTTTTGACGGTTCAATGGAGAAGATGTTCCTGCATTTTGCCAAATCGAAGAAGTTGAGCGAAGACCAGCTTGAGCAGCTGCGAAGGATTGCCGAGCAAATGGAGGACTGAAGGATGTCTTTTGCAGTCCTGGTAGAAACACTTTGCGAAGCCATGATCAATGTTTCGTGGCAGGCGACGCTGCTGGGCATCCTCGTCATGGTGATACGGTTTCTATTCGCCCGCTGGATAGGACCGGAGGTGGCATTTTTACTGTGGATGGTGATTTTCATCAGGCTGCTGCTGGTTGGAGCCCCGGAATCCCCATTGAGTCTGGGCAATTATACCGGGGTGCACATCCTTCCTGTGCGAAGTGAGATGCCGGAAGCCCGGACGAGGATGCAGCTCGAAGCGGATTTCTATCTGATACGGCTGTTGTCGACCATCTGGGCGGTCGGCGTCCTCGTCTCACTTTCCCAGTGGTTCAAAGCCCGCCAGTTCTGGGGTGCCGAACTGAGGTCGGCGGAGCTGGTCGGCGAACCGGAGATTCTGAATGCCCTGGCAGACGCCGAGCACGATCTTGGACTCGAACCGCAGGTCACCATTGTCCACAGTCCGCATGTCAGCAGCCCGGCACTGTACGGGCTTTTCAAGCCGCGGCTGGTCATCCCGAGTTCGATGATGCGACTTCTCACACAGCACCAGTGGTATCTCATCTTCCGGCACGAGATGGCGCACGTCAAAAGAGGGGACATGGTTGTCATGCACCTGATTGCCCTGTTCCGGGCACTTCACTGGTTCAATCCGGTAATCAGACATCTTCTGCGGATGGTTATGGTGGACATGGAACTTGCGGCAGACGCCTCGGCGCTCAACGGGAGGAAATCGTCCGACCGCAAACTTTATGCGAGGACGCTGCTGCGCTTTGTCGAACAGCCGGAAGCGAATATCGAAAAAATCCATGGCAGACCATTGAGAGTCGGCTTCTGGGAGGAGGAATACGAAATTTTCAGCCGCTTCCGGCAATTATCCGGTCCTGTGAAGTCGGGATTGAGGGGCCTGATTCCGGGGATTGCCCTGCTTCTGCTGCTGGTGGTCACCGGTTTGACTGATCCCATGTTCCCCCGCCCCGTCCAGCCACTTTCATTTGACTCCATACGTGTCCTTGTGGACTGGTAAGCTGATTCTGTGATGGCGTGGCAAAGGGTGGCGATACTTTCGGTGGTGCTGAACGGCGTGCTCGGGGTGAGTCTGATATTTCTCTGGCAGTCATGGAGTGCCCGGAATCAACCGTATCAGCACCAATCCAGGGAAGGCCTGCAGGAAAAGCACAGTACCGTGTCCCCTGCCCCTGAAGGCACCGTGTTCGATCCTGCTCCGGTCCGGGAATCGGAAAAACCTTTCCACTGGAGTGAACTGGAATCCACCAACTTCATGGTATATGTGGAGAATCTTCGGAAAATTGGTTGTCCCGAGCTGACGATAAGGGATCTGGTCACAGCGGAAATTGATCAGCATTACAGCGGTCTGATGGCCGATGCAGAAAAAGCACTGGATCTGTCCTGGTGGCAGAACACTCCCGGGTTTCTCAATTACTCCGAGGTCAGCAGCCGTCTCAGGGCACTGGAATCCGAAAGGAACCGCGTATTGGGGCAGATCCTTGAATCATCCGCTGGAGAGATCCCGAAATTCACAAGGCGGGGAACCTTGATTCAGGTTGCACTTGGACAAGGTTTCTGGGAATCCCTGACACCGGCACAGGTGGAAAGCTTCCAGTCGCTGCTTGAGCAGACTCTTGAGAAAGGCGGCGGGGGACACTCCGGGCAGCTTTCCGGGGTTCAACAACAGCAAAGCGGCCCTTCGACCGCCGCCTCCGCCCTCGAGATTGAAACCCGTCAGGCTCTTGGTGAATTTCTCGATGCAGATCAGATTGAGGAGGTCCTTCTCCGGTATTCGAAGTCGGCGGGCAGGCTCCGGTTGAAACTGGCTCCGGTGGATCTGGACGCCGGTCAGTTCAGAAAAGTTTTTCGAAAATGGGATCAGTCCTACCGGGGCGATGGAGAGATGGATGACGAGGCCTTTGCAGGTCTTCTGCAGTCGGTGACAGACGGGGAAACCAGCCGCTTCTGGGAAAAGTCGAGGGAACCGGGCTTTCAGCGCGTCCTTTCACTCACAGAAAACGCCGGGATTCCGAGGAAATTCACCGGACAAATCCACCAGATAGAGGACCTGACAGACCGCGAGATTCTGAGAATCCATAACCATTCCGGTCTGAGCGAGACTGAGAAACGACAGCTCTCTGCCGACATCCAGGCATCCCGGAAAGAGGCATTGAGTCAGATACTCGAGCCGGATCTGCTGCGACAATACGAAATGCGGAAGGCTTACAGGGCCACCCGGGAAAGTCTTGATCCGTGAAAATCCGGGATGGATCCCAATCACTTATGGCGCTGTCCGGTAGGCGAGATAGAAAATGGCGCAGAGTATGGCGGAGGTGACGATTCCGACGACCAGGGCAATAATCTGAAATTTCTGGCGCTTCTGGCGGTTCAGCTTCCCCATACCGGGCAGCAGGTAGTACCGGCGCTCTTCCTTTGATTTTCCTCTGCCTAACATTCACCGGCATCATACCCGGTTACGGTCATTTTACAAGTTGCAGGAGAATCGATATCAGCAGGTTGCGGAATTCATTCACCCTACCCCTTGAGCCTGATCAGCATCCTTGGGGATTAAAGAAATTTACCGGGGTTCAGAATATGGTTGGGATCCAGGGCATCCTTGATTCTGCGATGCAGTTCCCGGGTTTCGGCGTTGGTGGCGACCTCCCACCATGGTTTCTTGGCCAGACCTATGCCATGCTCACCGGTGACAACACCGCCCATCGCCACAATGCCGGTGAACAACTCATCCAGGGCCAGCTCCGATTTCTCAACCTGTTCCGGATCTTCCATGTCCAGCATCAGATTGACATGGATATTGCCATCACCTGCATGGCCGAAGCAGGCTACAGGGATCCGGTATTTCTTCTGAAGCTTTGAGGTGAAGCTGAAAAGTTTTTCCAGTGAGCCGCGGGGAACAGTGATGTCCTCGTTGAGCTTCTTGAGCCCGGTGTCGCGGAGGCTGAAGGAAAATTCGCGACGCAGAGCCCACAGGGACTCAATATTCTCCGGACCAATAGCCTTTTGAATCCAGAGCCTTGGTAGTTCTTCGAGAATTTTAACCAGTTCGCGGATCTCCGAACGGACGGATTTCTCATGTCCATCCAGTTCGAGAATGATGTGGGCATTGCAGCCTTCCAGAGCGGAATTTCCGGTCCTCTTTCGGGCAGCCGCCAGTGTGAACTCATCAGCCAGTTCCAGTGCGGCCGGCAGATAACCGTGGGCAAACACTTCACGAATGGCCCTGGCGGCATCTTTCATGGTGGCGAATCCGATCGAAAGCCCTGAACGATAAGCCGGCATCGGCAGAAGCTTCAGTGTCGCCTCGGTGACAATCCCAAGCATTCCTTCGGAACCCACAAAAAATCGTGAGAGATCGAATCCCGTTTTGTTCTTGTGGGTTCTGCTGCCGAGACGGGTAATGGTCCCGCAGGGAAGCACAACCTCCATGCCAAGCACATAATCTCTCGTCACACCGTATTTGAGGCACTTGGGACCACCGGCATTGGTGGCGATGTTGCCACCAAGTGAACAATCATCGCGACTGGCTGGATCAGGCGGATAGAACAGCCCTTTGGCAGCAACGCGGTTCTGAAGTTCCGCAGTTTTAACTCCGGGCTGAACCCTGGCGATGAAATCGGCGGTCGAAATTTCAAGAATCCGGTTCATTTTCTCGACGGAAAGGACGATGCCTCCCTGCACAGGCACACAGCCGCCGACGTATCCGTAACCGGCACCCCGTGGAGTGACAGGAATTCTGTGCCGGTTGGCAAACTTCAGAACCTCCGAGACAGTCCCGGCGCTGCGGGCCATGACCACGGCATCGGGAGTGCGGTGAGCATACCATTTGTCACCACCATATTTTTCGCAGAGAGCGGCACCAGTGAGGAGTTCCTCTTTCGGGATGAGCTTTTGAAGTTCGCTGAGCTGGCTGGCAGAAATCGTTGATTCCACACCTTCCAATAGCGCCAAGTGATGTCACAGATCAACGATATTCCGATGGGCAATGGGTCGCGGCGGTTGGAAGCCAAACCGCAGAAGAGTATCCGGAACTGTGACTGGAGGAGTGAAAAGGACTGAAAGCATGTGCATGGTGGGGACCAGATTCAACACATTCAGACCGGCTGGGTGGGCTCAGGAGGATTTCCGCTCGAGTTCAGCGAATACCATGACTCCCGCAGTGGTGGGGAGCAGACTGGAAACTTCGACTCTGATGAGCTGTCCGAGGAGTTCCCTGGCGTGATTGACCACGACCATGGTCCCGTCATCCAGATAGCCGATTCCCTGGTCCTTCTCCTTGCCTGCTTTCTGAATTCTCAGAGGCAGCACATCACCCGGGCAGATCTGATGCCTGAGGGACCGGGTGAGATCCTGTGGGTTGAGGTGGATGATACCATTCAGTTCGGCAATCTTTCCGAGTGTCCGGTCATTGGTCAGGAGCTTGGCCTGTAGCATGTTTGCGAGACGGACAAGCTTGGCGTCGACATCATTTTCCTCGGGAAAATCCGCCTCGTGAATGCGGATGGAAATTTTAGGATCGGACTTCGCTTCTTCGAGAAACATCAATCCCCGCTTGCCGGATTCGGACCGGTTCGGATCAGAGGAATCGCTGATGGCATGCAGCTCGGCGAGTACGAACTTGGGGACGATGACCACTCCATCCAGAAAATTCAGGCGGATGAGATCCAGGAATCGGCCATCAATGATTGCGCAGGTATCCAGAATAAAATTCTCGTGCTTGATTCCCTTGGGGGAGAATCGGACAAACGGAATCAGGAGGTAGAAGTCCTCTTTATTGCTTCGCAGAGACAGCATCATGCCGAGATAACTGAAACCGACGAAGGTGATGAGTCTTATGACCCACTGAATCCTTTCGGGGGCATAGACAAAGAGGCCTGAGGCATCGAGAATCAGTGCCGGGAGCATCCCGAAGAACATACCGAAGGTCGCCGCCGAGAATGACCTCAGGCTCAGGCCCTGGAAATAAAGATCGATACCCACCCAGAGGAATCCAATAGAAAGCCCGTAAAGCCCGCCATGAACCTCTGAAGGAAGCAGATCCGGTTGCACCACCGAAATGGCGTATCCAGCCAGCCCGCACAGAGAAATAAATACTAATCGAATGAACTGCATCAGCCCTGTTTTTCCCTATTCATAGCGGCTGATTAGGGGAATTCCTGAAGGTGGTTTTTCGCCGGAAAGTGGTAGAGCCCAGTGGCTTCAGGGATAGACCCGATGGGCAAATCCGCCATGAAAGCCATGGATTCCGGACAAGAAAAACCCCGACCGGAGCAGGTCGGGGTGAAAATTAATCTGATCGCGTTCTTCCGGCGAAATCCAGCTGCGGATTTCAGGAACCGGCTTCTTCTGTGATGGATTCCGGTTCGGAGTCGGAATGGTCCTGGTTGAAGACCAGTTTGTCACCATCTCCATCTGTGGTCACCGTCACTGGAGAAGAGCCGTGGATGTTACCGCGGAGGATTTCCTCTGCGAGCGGATCCTCAAGGTATCGCTCAACGGATCGCCTCATGGGACGGGCTCCATAAGTGGGATCATATCCCTTGCCAACCAGAAAATCCTTGGCCTTCTCATCGAGAACCAGATGGATGTTACGATGCTTGAGCCGTTCGGAGACCTTGGTGATTTCAAGATTGAGGATTTGAATGAGATCCTCGCGGGAAAGCGCACGGAAGACGACAACCTCGTCGAGCCGGTTGAGGAATTCAGGTCGGAACACTTTCTTGGCGGACTCCATGATGTTCTCCTTCATCTTGTCGTAGGAAACTTCTTCAGAACGCTGCCCGAAGCCGAGCGAGGTTTTGGTGATGGCTTCCGCACCCACGTTGGATGTTAGAAGGATGATGGTGTTCCGGAAATCAACCACGCGACCCATGTTGTCGGTGAGTTTGCCCTCCTCAAGGATCTGGAGGAGCATGTTCATCACATCGGGGTGAGCTTTTTCGATCTCGTCGAAGAGGACCACACTGTATGGGCGGCGTCGGACCTGCTCGGTCAGCTGTCCACCTTCCTCGTAACCAACATAGCCGGGAGGCGATCCAACCAGACGGGAGACACTGAATTTCTCCATATACTCGCTCATATCCAGCTGGATAAGAGACTTCGCGTCACCGAACATCTTCTCGGCCAATGTTTTGGCAAGAAGCGTTTTTCCTATCCCGGTCGGACCAAGAAGAGCGAAAGTACCGATTGGCCTCTTTGGATCCTTGAGATCGACTCGTGAACGACGGAGCGCCTTGGCAAGGGAGGCAACCGCCTCCTTCTGGCCTATAACGATTTCACCAAGGTCCTTTTCAATGTTGAGAACTCTCTGCGCCTCGCCCTCCTCAAGTCTCTGGAGGGGGACGCCGGTCCATTTGGAGATGACCTGGATAACGTCGTCTTCATCGACTGTTACTTTGAAATCTTCGCGCTTCTTGTTCCAGTCCTCGAGGGCCCGGTCCAGAGCCTCCTTGGTCTGCTTCTCCCTGTCACGCATGGAAGCAGCTCCTTCGAAGTCCTGTTCCTTGATGGCGAGTTCCTTCTTGGTCTTTATTTCCTCGATTTTAGCCTCGAGGTCCTTGATTTCGGGTGGACGCGTCATGGTGCTGATGCGTGCCCTTGAACCAGCCTCGTCGATCACGTCGATGGCCTTGTCGGGGAGGAACCGGCCGGTTATGTAGCGCTCGGAAAGCTTAACGGAGGTCTCGATGGCCTCGTCGGTAATCTGCGCCTTGTGGTGATCCTCATACTTTGAGCGAAGCCCTTTGAGAATGAGGATGGCCTCCTCCTCTGTCGGAGCCTCGACTTTGACGCTCTGGAACCGGCGTTCGAGCGCCGCATCCTTTTCGATGTACTTTCGGTATTCGTTGAGCGTGGTCGCGCCAATGCACTGGAGTTCGGATCGGCTCAGAGCCGGTTTGATGATGTTGGAGGCATCCATTGTGCCTTCGGCAGAACCGGCACCGACGATGGTGTGCAGCTCGTCGATAAAAAGAATGACGTTCTTGGTGCGGCGGATTTCATCCATCACTGCTTTGATGCGCTCTTCGAACTGCCCGCGGTATTTCGTTCCGGCCACCATGAGGGCGAGGTCAAGGGTGATGACCTTTTTATCGCGGAGGATTTCCGGGACATTGCCTTTGGCGATTTCCTGGGCCAGGCCTTCGACGATGGCGGTTTTACCGACACCGGCCTCGCCGAGGAGCACGGGGTTGTTTTTGGTTCGGCGGCAGAGAATCTGAATGACCCTTTCAATTTCATTCTTGCGACCGATGACAGGGTCCATCTCGCCTTTGGAGGCGATCTCGGTCAGGTCCCGGCCGAATGCTTTAAGAGCCGGAGTTTTGCTGTCGCCCTTTTTGTCATTAGGTCCTTTGGCGGCAGCTGTTTCTGTCATCGGGTCATCCTCGGACGAGAAGTTGGGATCAAGCTCGCGGAGGATTTCCTGCCGGGTCTGCTCAATGTCGACCTCAAGGTTTTTGAGGACCTGGGCGGCGACTCCATCACCTTCACGGAGCAAACCGAGTAGGATATGTTCCGTGCCCACATATGTGTGATTGAGAGATTTGGCTTCCTTGGCAGCGAGTGACAGAACCTTCTTTACCCGTGGGGTATATGGAATGTTGCCGATCATCTTCTGCTCGGGTCCGGTGCCTACCTGTTTTTCGACTTCTTCCCGAACTGTCTCGAGATCAAGACCGAGCTTCTGGAGGACATTCACAGCCACCCCCTGCCCGAGTTTGATCAAACCCAGGAGGATATGCTCGGTTCCGACGAAATTGTGATTGAACCGGTCGGCCTCCTTGCGAGCAAGAGCCAGCACCTGCTGAGCCCTGGGGGTAAAGTTATTCATTTGCTCGTCACTCATACTCAATATGATGCGTAGATTTTGAGAGTTTGTCCACTACCGTGCTGAAATTTCCCGTCATTTTTCATGACTGGAGAGGATTCAGCCGGTGTGAATCATAAAGTCAATCGGCACGGATCCGGGTTTGTGAAGGATTTAGCCGGGATAAGCCCGAATTAACGCCCTTCTGCTGGTGTCTCCCTGATACCAAGTCCCTTTCTGTCAGG
>JAUIAG010000342.1 GCA_030425355.1 Verrucomicrobiia bacterium | reverse complement strand
GCTCAGTGGCTATGTGCTGTTTGAGCAATGGGAGAAATGGAATGCACGATCCCACGATCATGCTCACGGCCATGGTCATGGGAACAGTGGTCCAGGGGCGCTGGCTCGTGTGGCGGGATTTATTTTGTCTCTTGCCGGCTTCGGGATGCTGTTCCAGTTCCAGATTTACACCGCAAGCATGGGAATGAAACCCGCGGCACTGATGGGGCTGATGGTTGGGTGTTACGGGTTGATTTTCGGGAATCTTCTGTGGGTCACCGGATGGCGCGGGGCATGGCATTTTGCTTTCGGGTTTCTCTTTCTGGTGGTCGCCATGCCCATGCCGTCCATCGTCCAGGGAATCGTCATCAACGGACTGCAGAATCTGGTGTCCACCATCGTGGTGGAAATCCTGACCCTGGTGGGCATTCCGGCGCAGCAGGTGGGGTCACTGATTCACCTTCCGACGGGAACTGTCGGCGTGGACGAGGCCTGCAGCGGAATCCGGAGTCTGCAGAGCACAGTGATGGCGACCCTGTTCATCGGCTACCTCTCCCTGCGGCATTGGTCCATGCAGGCGGTGCTGTTCTTTGCCGGGGTGATTCTTGTTTTTGTGGGGAACATCTTCCGTGCATTTTTCCTGAGTTACATGGCCAATGCCCACGGGCTGGAGGCGATCGATCAATACCACGACGGCGCGGGGTATTCGGTGCTGGCGTTCAGTGTCTGCGGGGTGGCTCTGCTGGCGTGGGTTATTGTTCGGGTTGAGAAATTCGGTCATGTTCACAGCCGTGAGCAGTGGCTGGAGGATCTTGTCCTCTCGGTGGTGAACCGCCGTGACGCAGAGGAGTCCATCGAGGAGCTGGATTTTGACGAGTCCATAGACGCAGAGGAGCCGGGATTGGATCCAAGTGAGAAGGCGGAGATTTTCGGGGAAATCCAGCGGCATTGGGGGGTGTCATTTTTTGATGATGACAGGACGAAGGACCCCGAAACCTGGCGCGACGTCGTGAGTGCGATCGTCCTCCGCGGACGGAAGAGTCGGTAGGGTTTTATTAATCTCACGCCAAGGCGCGGAGGCGCGAAGAATTTTTCTAAATCGGGATCGCTATCGGGATCGGGATCGGGATCGAAAATGATCCGATAAACTATCTGCAAACAGCAACCCGGGAGCGCCGGCGTCCCCGCCGGCACGCAGAGTAGCCCGACACCCGATTCGCATAGGGAAGCGCCAACGGCACGAATCAAGGCAGCCAGAAGGCAACACCCCCGGACAGGATGTAGAAAGAAAAATCGAACCCTGAAGGGGCGGTTCAGGCGTCGGTACCCGACGCGAGGTTTTGTTGATTCGGAAACCGTGGGTTGAAACCCACGGCTACCATCATTCCGTCGCTCCGCGACGATTTTATGGGTGAGATCGAAATCGAAAGGCCCACCGTTTTCTGGCACCATTCATATTTGGTGCTTCTTTCAGCGGATCCGCTCCGCAGCCTGAAGGTTGATCCCGGAGGGATCACAGATTCATAGCCGGTGGTTGAGCGATAGCGACACCACCGGAACAGCGCAATAACCCCCTACATTACGCACCCCGGCAGGGGTGCCAGAGACCGTTGGCGTTCCGGGGGCGATGAAAGGTGCCAGGCACATCGCGTGCCTGGCACCTTTCATCCCGATTTAAAAAAACTTTTGCGCCTTCGCGGCCTGGCGTGAGAAATAATCCGCATGAAAGGCATTTTATTAGCTGGTGGCAGCGGGACGCGGTTGAAGCCGCTGACAGATGTGTGCTGCAAGCAGTTGCTGCCGGTCTATGACAAGCCGATGGTGTATTACCCGCTGACAGCGCTGCTGCTGGCGGACATCCGCGAGGTGCTGGTGATCAGCACGCCGAAGGATATCGGTGCTTTTCGCGAACTGCTGGGTGATGGCCGGCAGCTGGGGTGCCGGTTCGAGTATGCGGTTCAGGACCAGCCGCGGGGTATCGCCGATGCGTTTCGGGTAGGAGCGGATTTCATCGATGGCGATTCGTGTGCGCTGATTCTCGGCGACAATATTTTTTACGGATCCGGACTCGGGGACATTTTAAGATCCTGCGGGAATCCGCGCGGGGGCATTGTCTTTGCCTATCCGGTGGCCGATCCGCGGGCCTTCGGCGTGGTCGAGTTTGACGAGAACCTCCGGGCGATCTCGATTGAGGAGAAACCGGAGCGTCCGAAGTCCGGCTACGCCGTGCCGGGGATTTATTTCTACAACCCGGAGGTGGTGCGGATGGCGCAGGAGCTGCGGCCCGGTCCCCGCGGGGAGCTGGAAATCACCGACATCAACCGTCAGTACCTGGAAAGGGGCCAGCTCGATGTGCGGGTGATGAAACGCGGCACGGCATGGCTTGATACCGGGACCTTCGAAAATCTGTTGCAGGCAGCGGAGTTTATTTCCGTGGTGGAAAAACGGCAGGGATTCAAGATCGGGTGTCCGGAGGAAGTGGCCTGGCGCCGCGGGTTCATCAGCGACGAGCAGCTGAAGGCGCTCGGGGAGGGCACGCGCAAGAGCGGTTACGGGGAGTATCTGCTCAGTCTGCTGGGAGTGGCTGCTGGTTGAAGGGCTTTGGTCGTACGGTGCCAGGCACATGGCGTGCCCGGCACCATACGCACGCTGGGTGAGGGGGTGGTCGTATAGGCGTGCGGTGCCAGGCACGCCATGTGCCTGGCACCGCACGCATGGCACCGTGCGCACGGAAAAATGAAAACTTTGGGCCATAGCGCCTTTGCGTGAGATATTAAAATACATGAAATCTGGTGATCGGGTGGAGTTTCCGCAGGTGCATGATTCGCGGGGGAATTTGTCATTTATCGAAGCGGGGAGGCATGTGCCGTTTGAGATCCGTCGGGTTTATTATTTGTATGATGTGCCGGGCGGGGCGGAGCGCGGGGGGCATGCGCACAAGGCGCTGCAGCAGGTGATCATCGCCATGAGCGGCAGCTTTGATCTCGTTCTCGATGATGGATCCCGGCGATGGACGGTCGGATTGAACCGCTCGCATTACGGGATCTACGTGGGACCGAATACCTGGCGGGAAATGGAGAATTTTTCCTCGGGTGCGGTGTGCCTCGTGCTGGCCTCGGAGTTCTATGATGAAGGGGATTACATCCGGGATTATGACGACTTCAGGGCGTGGGTGAATCGGTAGGAGTTTTATCCTCACGCGAAGGCGCGAAGGCGCGAAGGGTTCACTGGTGCCAGGCACGCATGTGCCTGGCACCAGTGAACCAATCCAAGCAAAACCCCTGGCGTTCTGGCGCCTTTGCTTGAGAAATGAAATGGTATAGAAAGGTGGACTGAATGGACGCTGAGAATTATTTGAAGGACATGATTGTGGCCATCCGCCGGCGGGTGGTGGAGAGTGATGCAGAGGCGGATTTCGAATTTGACCGTTCACTGGCGCTGGGTGATGAGTCCATCGGACTGGACAGTATGGACCTTGCGGAGGTGGTGGCCCGCATCCAGAAGGATTACGGGATCACGCTTTTTGAGGATGGGTATGATGTCCGTACGTGGGGTGATGTGATCGACGTGCTGGCCGGGCAGAAACATACTTCCTGACAACTCCGACCGCGATTGACGTGGATTTCGAGCAGCGATTTGCGGATTTCGAGCAGCTGTCGGCTGGTGGTGCTGAGGAAGGGGGGATTGCCTTCACCAGTTCCGGGTCCACCGGCGAGCCGAAAGCATGTCAGCTGCCGATGTCGCGGCTGAGGGAGTTCATCAGTGATGGAGCGGAATTCAGGGGGCTGCGGTGGGCGACATGTTTTGATCCGTCGGGATTTGCCGGGACGGTGGTGGCTCTTCAGGCATGGGTGAATGGCGGCACGGTGACTCATCTGCCGGGAGGGGATTTCCGGATGACTTGGGAGCGACTGAATGACGGCAGGATCGAAGCGCTTTCACTGACGCCCAGTTTTCTGCGGCTGATGCTGGTGCATCGCCCCTTGAGACATGGGGTTGATGGAATTTTTGTCAAACGGCTGACTCTGGGAGGAGAAGTCGTCCCCGGTGACCTCGTTGACCGGGCGCGTCGGCTGTGGCCGGATTGCGCCATCCGGGTGATATACGCCTCCGCCGAGATGGGGGTGGTTTTCCGGTCGAGGGATTTTCGCGGTGTCTATCAATCGGGGGATCTGGTAGCCCCCTGGCGGCGGAGTGAGGTCCGGGAAGGCGAACTGGTATTGGAGTCCGAAGCACATACCGGTCAATGGGTCCATACCGGAGACCTTGCGGAGGTGGATGAGGCATCGGGGGGAATCCGGATGTTGGGACGGATGTCCCGCGTGGTGAATGTCGGCGGGCAGAAGTTTTCACTTGATGCCATTGAGCAGGTGGTTGAGTCAGTGGAGGGCGTGGAAGTGGCCCGATGCCGGTCGGTGGCGAATCCGGTGGTGGGCAATGTTGTGGCCTGTGCGTGGCAAGGGCCGGCCCCCGAGGCAGACATCATAAAAAAGTGCCAGGCGTTGTTGCCCAAGCCGGCATGGCCCCGCATCTGGGAACCGGGGCAGCTCGAGCTTTCACCCAGCGGAAAAAAGTAATTTTTGTATCTCACGCCAAGGCGCCAGGCCGCAAAGCAATGTTCAAAAATCAGGTTCTTGATTTATTGACACATTTTTAATTTTTGTTACGTATAGCGCTTAGTGAACCTTGCGTCTTAGCGTGAGAATTCAAAGAGGAAGGTGTGATGTGAATGAGAATGAACAAGATTCGTAAAGAAATTGGTATACCATAATTGTGAATTGAACCTGTGGACGATTCTGGCACCCCTGCCGGGGTGCGTGTTGAGTGGGGTGGGGGATGACCGGTGGTGTCGCTCGTTCCTCGCTCAACCACCGGCTATGAATCTGTGATCCCTCCGGGATCAACCCTCAAGCCAATACGGATGGGCTCGGAATTGAGTCTCCTGCAGCACCATCTATGTTAAGGCGTACTAATTCAGGTAGGTAATACCGGTTTCATTTCATGATATTCTGTTACCCGAAAGACGATACCGGAGGTATGGAAGATTTATAGCCGGTGGTTGAGCGATAGCGACACCACCGGAACATGACGCAATCCCCAAGCATTGCACCCCGGAGGGGTGCCAGAGTC
>JAUIAG010000341.1 GCA_030425355.1 Verrucomicrobiia bacterium | reverse complement strand
GATTCAGCCCACTGCTTGAGCCGCTTTGACAGGCCCATTGCTCTTTGGGATTCCAGCTCGGCAACGATGTCATCCAATCGTGGCTCAAGGCCGCTCATTGCCTCTGAGACTGCGTTTAAGTCCTCAGGAGTGTCATCACAGCCAAGAAGGTGAATCGGCCTCTGAAGGCTGAAATCTGACGAAAGCACCAGCGGGTCCAGGATCAGGAGGTCCTGCTTGCCCGGGTGGGTCCGAGTTCCTCGGCCGATTGCCTGGCGATACAGGATCGGGGACTTGGTTGGGCGAAGCACGACGACGCAGGAAACACCCGGATCATCAAAGCCTTCGAGGAGGAGCGAAGAATTGGACAGCACTTGGAATTCTCCCACTCTGAACCGATTCAGTATCTCTGTTCTGTTATCGGAGTTGCCGTCAATGCGGGCTGCCTTGACTCCGATTGATTCGAGGATCTCAACGAACTGAACTCAGGTCTTCACAAGAGGCATGAAGACGATTGTTCGTCGGTTTGAAGCGAAGTCATGTATTCCTTCAGCCACAGCGGTCAGTGCCGGCTGAATCATCTCCGCGGCTGCGTTCTGGTAGAAGTCGCCCTTCCGGACGGAAAGGCCTCTCCAATCGACGATCACCGGAAGAGTTCAGACTTTGATTGGGGCCAAGTAGCCCTGTTGGATGAGCTCTGCCAGTGTGATGCGGCCGGCGACGATCTGAAAAAACTCCTCAGCCTCCGGTGTGGGCGTTGCTGTTACTCCGAACAGCTTTGCATCAGTCCAGTATTCCAGCACGGTCTTCCATTGATTTGACGTGGCGTGATGGCATTCATCGGCTACCACGAGCCGGAAGTGATCCCGGGAGAATCGGACTTTTCGGCGATTCATGGCCTGAACTGTCGACACAACGAACCTCGCATCCATCGGGGCTTTTGACTTTCCGGACTCGATGGCCGGCGCAATTCCCGTCATGGCTTCCAGTTTCTCGGCGGCTTGGCCTACCAGCTCATGACGGTGGGCAAGGACCAAAACTTTCTTTGGTGCCGGGACCAGCTTGGCCAGCTCACAGAAAATCACCGTCTTTCCTGCTCCAGTTGCCGCCTCGATCATGCAACGATCGGACCCCCTTAAGGCGTCCAGGGCGAGGTGTATGAGGTCGGCTTGGTAGGGTCTTAACCTCATCTTGTCCACTCCTTCCTCTGGTATGTCCTCTTCAGGGCGCGAAGACGGAGGGGGGTGTGGTGTGTAGTGTTACCCCCTAAAGGGGTATAACACACACACACACCTCCCGCTGACGTCTGAAGCGGGAATTTCAATACCTTTTGGATGGTCTGAGGGTGTGTCTGAAGGACTGGAAAACACACACCTATACACCCCCCAGCCACCACACCCTGAGCACGGGGGATTGATGACTTTTTCATACGCTCGGGACGGTGCGGATTGATTGCCGGGTCATGTCATCCACGAAGGTGGCTGGGAAGGGCTGGAGGGAGAAAAAAACCCGGGCGCCCGCGTGCTTCTGAAGCTTCGGGAAATCCCCCCGGTGGACCACCCCAGAACATGCCGCCAATCTGAGGAGGCTTTTGGCGGATGCCTCTGTCAGTCCTTCTCGGTGGTCGCGGAGTATCGATACCGCCTGATCCGTTGTTACGGGGCGCGATGGCAGGATCTTTTCCAGTTCTTCCCGGGTGAGTGGCTCAGGTTTGCGTCTGGCGACGCTCTCAAGGCTGGCTTCCTCGATTGCTCGAAGGGCGTCGGTCTCGGGTATCTGCTCCCATGCCAGCCCGTGCTCTGAGTGCCGCATGTAGACCGCGGTCGTTCGGTCCCCGGTTACGGGATCTGTTGCGCCGGCCCGCGTCCCCCGTTTGGAGAGCACCAGCTTGAAAATCCCGGGAGCGACACTGAGGATCACATTCACGGCTCTGGCCCAGTTCGTGAGCTCGGAGCTCCCGGCCCCAAGGTAAGAAAAGTCACAGTTGGTCCACCCGTCGTGAGCCTTTTTGTCCCTTGGCGGTTTTCCGGTGTGGTGGATCAGGTGCCAAAGAGTCCCCGTTTCCTTGGCGAGCGGGGTGATCATCTCGCGGAGAAACCGGGTCATCTTTTCCTGGTCATTGACCGGGATTCCGGCAAATGACAGAAGTGGGTCGACGATCACCTGATGCGGCTTATAGAACTCGATGATCTCCCGGGCGTATTCAATGAAGGCATTCCCGATGCGGTGGATGCTTTCGTAGGCGAAGACTCTCCCCAATGCTTCATCAATTTCGCTCTCTGTGAGACCCATGCCCGAGAGGCTGCCATTGACCATCTCGAACAGGTCCCCGCGGTCGTTTTCGGCCTGAATGATGACTGTTTTGAGTGGCTCTCGGGGTTTGATGCCAAATAGCGGCCTTCCAAGTGCCCAGGTCATGGCGGCCTGAACGAGAAGAGTGGATTTCCCGATACCTGACTGCGCGACCCAAAGGCAGGATCCGGATTCGCATAGCCACCGGTCTTCACCGAGGAGCCATGTATTATCGTCCTCAGGCTTCCATGAGAGCGCCTGTCTGAGATCCACGAAGCCCTCTGGCGGGGTTTCCGGCACTTCTGGGATCGGTTTATCGCCTGATGGCACTTCCCAGTTTGAAATACTGTCCAAAGGCTCAGGGCGGCTCATGCTGCACCTCCTTCCAGGAAAAACAGAACTCGCTGATCCTGCGGGTGCCCTGTCCATCGGTGGGTCACCGGGAGAGCTCTTGGCTTTGTGCTTGGCGGCCTTGTGCCATCTGGCAGTCGAACCAGCTTGGACTTGTCTTTGAGAGATGGATCAGCTCCCAGTCTGACGGCATAATCTAGGAATTCCTCAAAGTTCTGGTCTGTGGCCCTGAACCATCCGTGCAGTGATTTTCCACCACTGTCGACGATCATCACCAGTGGCCGATATTCGGCGAGGTGGGCCAGGATCTTTGCCTGGTTGTCTGGTGGGGTCAGTAGCTTAGCAAGTTGTCCGTTCGCCGGCGGGTCGATTTCTATGATCTGGAATGTCCGGCGGCCCGTGTTGGTTTTTGTACGTGGGGACTCTTTGCCTTCAGTTGTAATTCCGTATCGGAAAACCATCGGGTTGGGGACAATATATTGGTAATCCCGCAAGCTGATTCGTCCCGATGCCTGGAAATCGATCCACTCGGATAATGTATATGTTTCAGGTGTATAGATACTTTCAGCCAGGCACAGAAGCTCGTCCTTTTTATATATTTTCCGAAGCCATACCGCTGGCGAGAGGTTGTGATTAATAGGGTCACCTTTTCGCGTGAAGTCTCCCAAGTATTTGAATGGTGCCGATTCTATAACCTTTTGAATCAGACTTGGATTCGGCTCCGGCTTTTTGGGTCGCGGTGGAGGAGGGGAGTATCGGTGGGATGGGCTGGTGTCCGTCTTGAACTGAAGTCTGGATGGATCAACTGAATTCCACTTGTGAGCCAGTTCGGTCCCGGACCACGGGGGTTGGCAGGATTGATTCCATTCGGAGAAGATTTCAAAGCCATCGGCGCCAGTAAGCCCGAAAGACTGAATTGCGCGAGCGGCGAGGAGAGTTTGAAGGTGGCCATTCTGGCCTGAAATTGCCGGTCCCATTTTGGCAACATAGGCCCGGGCTCGTTCTGTGGCGGGGATTGTGGAGGCGGTCACTGGGCACCTCCTTTGAGCTTGAGAAGGATTGAAGGGTTGGGCCGTGGTCCGTCTCCGTCTCCGTCGTCATCCGAATTTGATTCGCCTGGTGTTCTTGAAAAAACCACGCGCCGAGACCTTGGAGTTGATGGTGTGGTCTGACGGGGCAGCCACACAATTTTCGCGCTTACGCCCTGGAAGGATGTCCGGCTTTGCCACATGGCTCTGTCATCATGTTCCATCTGCCTGCGTATTTCACGATGGTTGACCAACGTGATACTCTCTATCCACATACCCCGCCTTGGGGCTGAATGAAGTCGGAAGGCAACGATCCGAGCACGGCCACCCTGGTTCCATGATGATATTAAATAATACCCGGTCTCCTCACAGTTTTGGCTCTCATGTCGGATAAGCTTGATTCTATGGAGGCTGTCGCAATTCTCATTTAGGTTCCCGAATTTGCTTTTTAACACCTGAAACATCGGTGAATGAGAGGTTACTGGTTCGACTTTGGTGCCGAGGTAATCCGCGAGTCGTCGGATGCGTCTTCTGGCAAGGCGGGCTTTCCCTCGATGAATATCTGGGATTTCTGCAAAAAAGTTCACAGTGTTGCCAGAATATAAAATGTTTTGGCACCACTCAGGCGGGCTTTTTTCTTTGAATGATCCGATGGTTCTTAATGTGTTATTCATTTTCTTTATTTTCTGATTTGTTCTTATTTGACGGGGCAGTAGGACCTAACTCTTGGAGGTGATGGGGGCTAATGCCTAATGCACTGACAGGTATTCTGCGCCCCGCACTGCCAATTTTTATTGATGGAATATTGCCGCATGAGAGTCCTCGATAGATCGAGCTGAGACTGACTCTTAGGATTTTTGCGGCTTCTTGAGGTGTTAGATATCTTATGGGTTCTATAATTTTCATAATTGCCTAAAATTCACAAATTTCGTCACCATCATCATTCCTAGGCAAAAATGTACCAAGGCCAAGTTATGGTCGATTCATCTCCGATTTATTAACTTCGCCAGATTGGGGCCAGTAAATTTTGCGAAAATGAGTGAAAATTTGCGAAAATTCACGCCCTGTGAAATGTTACCGAATCTGCTAAAAACCAACGGGCCGTATGGGAAAAATCGTTTTCTGAACTTTTCACATCCTAGATTCGAGCCCTACCTCTGGAGCCAATTTTAACATTCGTGGCCTTCCGACCCCTCAAGGATTAACCATCCACCCTGATCCACTTCCGGTCACGTTTTCTCCGTATCTGCCTGGCAGCATTCTGTCCAATTCTCCGTTCCAGCAGCACAGCATGTTTCACGCTCTGGACGGCCCCCTCCGCATTTGTCAGGGCGTCCGACGAGGTGCCAGGCACGCCTGTGCCTGGCACCTCAACCGGCGCCGTGGGTGTAATCCCGGATTCCGGCACGCCTGCCGGGGTGCGTCGGTGAGAGGGGGATTACCGCAACCGGTGGTGTCGCTCATCCTTCGTTCAACCACCGGCTATGAAT
>JAUIAG010000014.1 GCA_030425355.1 Verrucomicrobiia bacterium | reverse complement strand
GTCGAGATTCTGCACTTTTGGAGAGATACGGCTCCCCTGCTCCAGTCGGGATATTTTTTTCTCCCCTTCGGTGGTCAGGACAGCCAGCTCGTTGATCTGGCTGTCCATCTTCGGCAGGGCCTCCATCCGATAGCGTGAGACCTCATCAATGGCGGCATTGATATCATTGAATGCCCTTTTGAGGTCATCCATGTTGAGCATGGTGGAGGAAGCCTGTTTGTGGATCTTGACGCCCTGTGTCTTGAGTCTGGAAGCCGTCCCGCTGATGAGTGAGGAAGTGGTGCGGTTGAGGCTTTCTATCTTGTCCAGGACCAGCTTCTGATTATTGAGTGCCAGGGCGACAGTGACCGCAACGCTGAGCGCCGATACGGTGACGTTGATGGCGCGATCGACGCCGCGTATCAACTCCCTGTTATTGCGGATCACCAGCTCTATGGAGAGCACTCCCTGCTGGTTCACCGCCAGCTGCTGCTGGAGATCCTGTATCCGCTGACGGAGCGGAAACAGCAGTTCCTCGGCAATGAACCGATGTCTCGGGTCCTCAGCGGGGATTTCGCGTTCCAGTTTGTAGCTGAGTTTGTCATCCAGAAGCATTCCCATCTGGATCATGCGCTCCAGCTGTTTGGTCAATGCCCGCATGGTGGCCTGGTCCTGGGTCAGTGTTTTGTTGTCCCGAATCAGCTGGTCCTTGCCCTTCTCTAGGGACTTGATGATTTCATCAATCAGTTCCTGGGCACTGGCGTATTTCTGGAAATAACTGCTGATGCGGTTGCCGATGAATGGGATTTTGCCGAATATTTTCGCCAGGCCGCTGGGATTGAAATCGATGTCATTCGGGTTGAGTTCCTCGACTTCCTTTTTGAGTTCAACGAGAGCCCGGGCCACTTCACCGCCATCGTCACCGCGCTTCATCAGATCCCGGATTGGCCGCTCCAGCATCTTGCTGCGGTTGGCGGCCATCTTCTGAATCTCCATGCCGAAGTTATCGATCATGTTTTTCTGCTGAGTCTGGGTCTCGGGGTCCTGAGATTCAGAGGAGAGCACGGCATTGACGAAGGCCTCGGCCTTGGAATCAAGTTCGGGATCGGTATCCGGGGCTGGAGGCTTCTCTATCGGAGCGAGGCCCAGTTCGGCCTTCAATGCTTCGGGTGCTGCCAGGGACAGCATGTCAAGGTCGGTCGAATTGCCGGCTGAACCGGAAACAGATTGAGATTGCTGAAATTGTTCACTCATTGGTTGTTGGCTTTCGTTTTTCCTCTGGCGTTTATTGATATTCCCGCCGCCGCTTTCTGGACGCGGGTCATCCGGAAATTGAAGAAATAGTTCAACTGTTGCGGTCGTACATCTGCATGTTCTGGGAGAGCCGCGCCAGCTCTTCCATGGCCTGATCCATCACCATCGAGGAGCGGCCGGGTGCCGTCTCGATATCAGTGAGACGACTCGCGGTTGAAACAAGCTGGGTCATGGCCTTTTCGTTCTGCGCAAGAAGGTTCCGGACTTTGGTGCGGGATTCGTCAATCAGCCGGAGTCGTTCAAGGAGGGCATCCCGCCGGGCCTTCACTGCTTCGTCCTCCTCTCCATCCAGCTGATCAAGTTCCCTTTCAATATAGTCCCTGTCGATGGTACTCACGCTTTTCAGCGAAAGAGCAATCTTCTCCAGGTTATCAAGCCCGGCAAGGTAGACCTGCTCGGCCATTCCGAGGTACCGGCCATAAGTGAACTCGGAGGAATTGAATTTCTGATCGAGCACTTCCTTGAAGGTCTGATACTTGTCGTGAAGCTTTCCGAGCTGTGAGGCACCGGAATCGCATCGGAGGCTGGCAAGCTGTTCCCTGAGCAGCTCAATTTTCTTTTCCCGTTTTTTCCTCAGCTCCTCGCGGAGGGCCGCCATGTGAGAGGCTGCCAGTTTTTCAAAACGTAAGAACTGATTCGCTCCCCATGAAAGGAGGCTGAGCCCGAAAAGGCCTGCGGTCATCGCCCACATCCATGGGCCCAGCAGGAAAATCCCGAAAATCGACCCGAGACCTGCCGCCGAAGGGAACAGCGTCATTGGATGAAGCAGATTCTTCTTCGTCACAGCTTTCTTGATTTCGCTGCGGGAAAAACCGTCACGGGGACTCTGGTCACTTTTTGAACTCATGAGCAGTGTTCCGGTTGGAACAGGAGAATCTTATCTTCACGATACATTATTTCAACACAAGTGATGAGCCGCGATCCATGGCCCCATGTATGCGGACTCACTGGAGTTTTTGAAGACCCGGCTGCTACAGGGTTTCGCGGAGGAATCGAACCTCGACCCGGCTGAGCCGGTTCTGCCAGGCGCGGATGCTCTCGTCGGAATTCTGGCGAAGGGGCCTCGCCGGTCCGAGACCGACTGCGCGGATGCGGTCAGGGTCCACATTGAACCGATCCACAAGCACTCTCTGGACGGCTTCGGCCCTGCTGCGTGAGAGTTCCACATTGGCGGCCGTATCCCCGCGTGTGCCGGTATGACCCTCGACAAGAATCCTGAATTTCGGGTAGTTTTCGAGTCGCTGAACCACCGATTCGACGGATTTCATTCCTGTTTCGTCGACCTGCCCCGATCCGCTGTTGAAGGGAATCGGATCCACTTTCAGAGTCCCGACAGGTTTGAGCACCTGCCATGCGGCATCGGAGAGAGGCATGAAGTCCACAGAATCTGTTGAAGTGGCCGAAACAGAGCCCGCAGATCCGGCACTGCCAGCGGTCATCAGCAGTCTTCCCACAATCCTGTCGAAGAAGATGCGCCGCGGGTCTCCATCGGGCAGCGGGCTGCGCGAAAAATCACCGGCTTCCACCAGGACCCTCACGGTCCGTTCGATATTCTGGTAGAGTCCGAATTTGCCTGAACGTCCGTCGTAACTTATGCCATACCACTCCACCGCATTTTCATAGAGGGACTTCCACTCGACTCCGTCGACCATGCTGGAGGCCACATCGGTATCGACCTTCTCCATGGCTGCTATGCCGTCCACCAGCTGCTGAGGGCCGCTGCGAAAGTCCTTCAGAACCTCGAAGTACGAGGCCAGCAGCAGTTCAACATCCTGTGGCCGCTTCTCGAGAAAGGAGCGGCTCGCCACCAGCACATCCACGATCAGTCCCCGTGTGACTTCAGTGCCCAGCAGTTTGGTGAATCCCGGCTGCTGCAGGGCTTTGGAAATATCCGGTTCCCAGAGAACCGCCGCATCCGCCCGTCCGTTCATCAGCGCGTTGAGGGCATCCGCCGACCCCGAGGACTCCACTCTCCAGCCACCTCTCCTTGAAAGAAGATGCTCCACTCCAAAATGCGATCCGATGGTTTTAAGAAAATGATGACTGGGGGATTTCGGGGTGAAACTGATGCGCGTGTCGGTTTTTTCCTTCAGATCATCGAGTGTCTGCGCCACGCTGGTTCGGGCTATGAGCGCATCACTTCCCTGGCTTTCCGAAAGCACAGCCACTATTGTACCCGGGTAGTCCTCTTTTGCCCCGTTGAGAATGTATGAATCGACGGTGAAGACAGCGAGGTCAACTTCACCATCAGCCATGCGCCGGACCCGCGATTCGTAGTCCCCTTCATCAACAACCATGTCCAGCCGGTAGCCTTCCTTCAGCATCCGCGAAATCAGCTGCTCCGAGCGCAGAGGAAAATAGCCGGCATAGGAATCAAGTGCCACCCGGATAATCCCCTTCTGCTCAAAGCTGGTGCTTTGCTCGGTCTCCTTGCGGTCCTTGTCCAGGATGATTCTCGCAACAAGGATCCCGGCAACAATCACCAGGAAAAGAAAAATGGCTCCAATGGCTTTCAGCATTTTTTTATGAATCCGGGAAGGACTGCGGAGATTGGCGTTTATTACTGATTGTTGAAGTCAAGGACATCGAATGCCTCGGATTCTGAACGTGTGGTGTCGGTCAGTGCCCAGACCAGTTCTTCCCGCGAGTTTGCAGTGACGTAACGGGTGTATCCGGGGATGTTGAGTGAATGCTCGGAGATGGCAAAGCCGATGACATGGACTTCAACCGGGCTGTTCTCAACAATCCAGCGGGCCAGTGGGGCCGGGTCATCATCATTGGATTCTCCATCGGTGACCACAATCAGCTTGTAGCTGCCGTAGCCGGACTGCTGGCGGGCCTGCTCTTCAAGGGCGTTGTAGCCGATGGACATGGCGCGATAGAGAGGGGTCTTGCCCTGGGGAATGAGTTTCTGGACATTGCTGGCGACTGCCTGGTGGTTATTGGGGCCGAGAGCCACGAGTTCTCTGGTGGGTTGAAAGGATAGAAGACCCAGATTGGCTTCGCGGGGCAGTTCCCGAAGGAAGGCGATGACGGCTTCTCTTGCCGCGTCGATCCTTTTTTCGCCACCATGATTGCCTACCGTGTAAGCCATGCTGCCACTGGCATCGAGGACAATGTAATAATTTTCGGCCAGCAGGTCGGCAGCCATTTCCACTTCCCCGCCGTCTTTCAGGGGCGGCCAGATCATGGGTTCACTGGATGACCCTTCATCGACCGGTTGACCGGCCTGACCGGAATCGCCGCCCGGTCCCCCGCCGGCAGCACTCTGCTGCTCCGGCTCGGGAACCACCTGAATGGTATACCCGCCCTGCCCCGGATCGCATCCGCACAGAAGCGCACCCATGACCAGCGCCGAAAGCAGCGTACAAATGAATGAATGCCTGGTCAGCGTCCGCTTTCGGGACGTTCCGGCAATTTCAAGATTGGATAAAGTCATATCGGATAAACTGTGAGTGGTGATCCCTGTGTTGTTCCTTCTCAGAAGAGTGGTTCAAAGGCGGTGGGTTCGGCTTCGACCTGAATGAGCCGGAAGACCACCCTCCTTGTCCGTTTCCATTCATCTTCGCTTTGTGGCGCACTGGCGAGCTTCAGATCGCCACGGGCGTCGTAGGCGACTCCGCCGGTGTTCGGACGCATGATGCCGTGCCCGACGACACCGAACTGATTCGGATCGAGAGTGATTCCCTGTGATTCGGCATAGCTGATGAGGCTGTCCTTGACGGCGCTGGCTCTATTGTAGCTGAGATTGCGCGCCGACTGCCTCACCTTGTTGAGCACCATCGGGGGGGTGCCCTGCTGCTTCTGTTTCAAATACCCGAGTGGATCGCTGTGCCCTTCAATAGTCAGCAGCGCTCCTCCATATGTGGATACCAGCTTCATCACCTGATCAAACTGCTTCCGGTAGTCGCTTGAAGGGAAACTGTTCTGGTTGGGTTCAAAGTAGATTTCGAATGAGTAGATTTCTCCGTCGGACAGTGAATTGTCCTGAGTTTTTCTGGAGACGATGGCGGCGACTGCTTCGGGGTCGAATCGGGTCACTTCAACCATTTCGCCGAATCCGTCGGCTCCACCGACAATTGTTTCAAAGCGGAAATCCGGTCCTGACAGCTTCCGGCTTTTCTCAATCAGGCCAAGGTCGAGGAAAGCCTGCTGGATCTCGTTGTTGAGTATATCAAACCGCCTCAGATAGGAACTGTCATGGAAGAACTTTTCATTTCCTGCCAGGCCGGCAAGGGACACGTCGCGAAGCATCGCGCTCATGTCTTCTATGGCATTCCTGTCATCCAGCAGGATCTCCGCCGATGATGCCACGAGGGCATCCCAGGCCAGATCGCGCGATCTGGCCTGGGCAACCAGTTCACGCTCCGCTTCGAGAAGACCGGAAACGAACTTCTCAACCAGCCCGCGATTGGATTCATAGAAATCCCGGCGCACGGCATAGACATCGGAAATGATCCTGTCTGCGGTGCGGGTGGAGAGCATTATTTTTGCGCCTCGGACTGACCCCTCGGCACCCGTGCCGGTGGACCCGCCGGAAGTCAGCGCCATGGCATCGGGGATGATCACCATCGCGGCATCCACGGAACTGTCACTCTGAAGCGCCATGGCCGGGCTGAACGCATTCGGACCGGTCTCAAAAAGATCGGGAACCCATCGGATTGAAATGTCGGAGGGAGTGAGTCCGACACTGGAGAGGACAGTGGTCAGATAATCGACATGAGGACCGAAAGCCTGAACGGCGACCGTGCGGCCTTTAAGATCCGCCGGGCGGGCGATATTTTCGCGAACAACCAGGGCATCGCCACCCGCCGACCAGCTGAGCTGGTAAATCACCACCATTTCAGTATCGGGCGAGCGGCCGGCAACTTCTGCTGCCATGTTGATCATCCCGACTGTCCCCCGCAGAAATGGAGTTTCCGCCCTCATGTAGGCATCCAGCTGGCGGGCGAAAACGTCCTCGCGGTAAAGTTCGATGTCCAGTCCCTTGGCATCGAAGATACTGCCTGATGCCGTGGTCAGGCTGTTCCCGTTTGCCAGGATGGTCTGCATGTCGGCACCCCATGCGATGAGCGGCACTTTCAGAGTCCCGGTGGTGATGTCCCATTTGACCGGGGAAGCCTTGACGGCATCGGAAAGGGTTGAATCGGGAAGGTATTGCCCCTGCTGACTCCGGCATACGGCTGTCCATGAGAGGACAGCCACGAACAGCCATGCTTGAAAGCGCTTGATATTCTTCATACGCAGTGGTTGTTCATCAAATCCCGAAGCGGCCCCGCCCCGGTAAAAGATGGAACATTAACGATTTGTCAGAATTTATCCCGTGACAGTCGGTATTGAAAGCCGGGAATTCGAAAGTGCGGTTCAACGGATGTCTCCGGGACCTTTACAATATGGGAAGCATCAACGCATCTGCAGCAGGTGCCAATTACAATTCGCCGAAGCATTTGGAGTCCTCAGCCTTCGGAAAAAACTCACCACAGAACCGGAATCACATCACGGATGCTTTCGCTGGAACACCCGTCAGTTCCAGACCAGGATCTCGTCTGAAAGCCGGGTCAGGGCTTTTCTGACACGGAAATACTCATCGACGACGCGGTCAAGAAGGCCTCTCATTTCAAATTCATTGGCCAGGGGGTGCTGCTGGGCGAAGTGGAAGGAGGACCAGCCCAGTTTTTCATAGAATTTCACACCCGGGGCGCCGTGTCGTTTTTCCCGGCGCTCGAGAAAATCGTGAAAAAGTCCGGACCAGATGAGGTAGTAGTTGCCGGCCCAGAGCTCTAGCATGAATTTCTGATAGGAATCCACCGAACGGACAAGGTCAATGAAGTCCACCGCGTTGAGAAAATGGGTGGACAGTTCGCGTGGATCGGACAGTCCCATCGGGTGCTCGAGCGAAAATTCGGAAAGGGACCAGCTGATGTATTCGGGAATCTGGGGATCATCCAGCATGGCCTCCTTCAGCTCATGACGCAGCACGAGATAAAAATACAGATGCGGGGAAATGCTCAGTGACCTGCCTGTGTCGAGGATCGCATTATAGAGCCGCGCATCGTCCAGCAGAGTCGCCGCACTTTCCGGATCGGCAATAAGACCGTCGATGGCATCGGTTTGTTTCCCCTCCGGATCAAGAACCGCGTGAACAAATTCACGGTCACCAGAGTTCAGTATCATTCGGTATTCCGAGGTTACCAGTCTCATACACTTCAACTCCTGCTGAATTCCTTATCTTCTGTATTCGGTCTTTTGCGAGAACAAATGACCATAAAAAGGAATTGCCATTACAGTAGCATGGTCCAATCCGCCCTGCCAGCATGAGCCTTGACGGAGAATCATCGGAGCTGTGAATTAATTTCATGGGCAATCAGACCTTGAGGGGGTGACACGCGTGGGCGTTCAGCGGGAAACGGAAAGCTGAAGGCGGACGGAATCATCAGACCATAAGGCATTTCCCGCGCCACAAAAGCATTGCCAACCACCCCGACAGAGCCTTTGATGGATTCCGTGAAATCCGGAAAAATGAAAGTCAATGGCCTGCTCGGTCGGGCTTCAATCGCGGCAATACTTGGCTGTATCGGCGCATTTTCAGCCATTCAGCAGACACAGGCGGCAGAGGCCGTCTGCATCGAACTGACACCTTACCGTGCCCGGTTCATTCTGGACGCGGAGAAATCCAACACCGGCGGGTGGCGGATTCCAGTCAATGGTTTCAAATCGGCGCTTCTTCATGCTGCCGACGCCACCGGTGCCCCAGTTCCGGTTATGTGGGATAATAATGATGCGGGTCTGGAATATTGGACAATCCGTCCATTTAAACCCGCCACGGGGAAACTGACCGTCAGCCTCGAATCGGATGCTCTTTCAGATGCTGCGCCGGACAACCGCGACAACCGCCAGCGCCCGGATGGCACCATCATGCTGCGCCATCCGATCCGCTCGACCCAGGACGGGCCACTCCACTGGAACTACCAACCAACGAGACCCGGCCGCTATCACTCATTTCTTGTTTGGCATCGGTCAGTCAGACCGAACGAAGGCGGCTCACTCCGCTATGGCGATCAGACCCTTGGGTTCAGAACGGACGATATCCCCGACTCCACTGGAAACTGGTGCCTGCCCGTTGGCATACTGGCACTGAAGAATGCAAGCGATGAGCCGATCACGCTGCAGCTGGATGGGAGCCATTCTGTTTCCGCCGGTCAGGTCCAGCTGATGCTGGTTCCGGCGTCTGAAGGCACAATGCCCGCCCAGGATCCACAAGGTGGTGAAATTGTGCTGCACAGTCGCAATGCCACCATTGAGGGAGTCAAGCTGCAGTATGAACCACAGCCACACAAAATTACAGTCGGGTACTGGATCCACCCCACCGACTCGTTTTACTGGGATTTCAGGGCCGCGAAACCCGGACGCTACCGGGTTGAGATCCATCAGGGCTGCGGGACGAACCAGGGAGGCAGCCGTGCAGCCGTCGTGTGCCTCGACCAGAGCTTCCCGTTTGAAGTGATGGACACCGGACATTTCCAGAATTTCGTCCCGAGGGATCTCGGGGTTCTGGAAATCCGTGAACCCGGTATTCACCGTCTGCGGGTCAAGGCGTTGTCAAAGGCCCGGGCCGCGGTTATGGATGTAAGACAACTGAAGCTTATTCCCCTGAACCAGGGTGGAGGAGACAATTGACATGAAGAATTTTAAATTGGGCAATGGATTCTGCCTTCAGGGCTTTAGCCTTGCTGCGGTGGTCGGAGCAGTCCTCATGGCATCGGGGAGTGATATCCGTGCGCAGGAGTGGACGCGCTTTCGTGGTCCAAACGGCACCGGGATCGCCGCTGCCGGGACCAGCATTCCCGCAGTGTGGACGCCGGAAACCATACAGTGGAAGATTCCGCTCGAGGGGGGATCACATTCATCGCCGGTTTTGTGGGGTGATCATCTTTTCGTTTCCCGGACTGATGAGGATGGATCGGTTCAGGTCCTCGTTTGCGTCGATGCCGTGAATGGAAGGGTGCAGTGGGAGCGGCCATTCCGATCGCAGTCATACAGAATTCATCAGTATAACAGTCTGGCATCCCCGACGCCGGCAGTTACCTCGGACAGGGTGTTTTTCACATGGGGGAATCCTGATGGAATCCAGCTGGCGGCACTCGACCATTCCGGGAAGCTGCTGTGGACCCGGGATCTCGGGACATTCAGCAGCCAGCACGGCTACGCCAACTCGCCGATTGTTGAAGGGAACCGGGTCATCATCGCCAAGGACCATCTGGGCGAAAGCTTCCTCGCCGCCTATCATGTGGATACCGGCGAGGAAATATGGAAACTGGAACGCCGGGCCGGCGACCACACCGCCTATTCGACCCCGTGTCTTTTCGAACCGGAAAACGGCAAGCCATACCTGATCTTCAACAGCTCCAGCCATGGCATCACCGGTATCGATCCTGAAACGGGCAATGTTCTCTGGGAAAAGGGAGGACTTTTCGACAAGCGATCGGTGAGTTCGCCGGTCTTTTCGAAGAACCTGATTTTCGGATCATGCGGCAGCGGCGGTGGCGGGAATTACGTTGTGGCCATATCCGTCCCAGATGCGGATGCGCCGGAGGAATCCCCCGAACTGGTTTACCGGTTCAGGCGTTCGGCCCCTTATGTCCCGACGCCGGTGGTCAATGGTGACCGGGCCGTTTTCCTCAGCGACCAGGGCATCGTTTCACTTATCGACCTGAAGACCGGAGACACCGTTTACTCAGAGCGCACCAACGAGCGATTCTTCGGATCGCCTGTGCTGGTCGGTGAATATCTCTTCGCCGCCTCCACGGATGGAGACATGGTTGTTTTCAAGGCCGGGGATGAATTTGAAATCGTGGCGGTCAACAGCCTTGGCAGCGGAACACACTCGACTCCGGCCGTTGCCAACAACCGCATGTATGTCCGCACCGGAACACATCTTTACTGCATCGGGGAATAACCGGCGGTTCATCGGAGCGGCCCCCGACTACTCCATTCCCGCAAAAAGATCCGGAGTATCACTGACCGGTTCGATGAGGTCAGGGCCGTCATTCCGGACTGAATTGACCTTCCGGCTCACCCTGAAACCAGTGAAGTCATCGCCGTCATACGGTTTCAACAGCGGCAGTTGATTTCGGATGTCCTCCGTTGAGTGATCCAGCCACAGTCGCCAGTCTTCCGGGTGCAGGATGACCGGCATGCGGTGGTGCACTTCCGCCGCAAGGGCGTTTGCGGCAGTTGTGATCAGGGCAAAGGTCTCGATTTCGGAACCATCCGGTGACTGCCAGTGCTCCCAGATTCCGGCAAGAGCCATCTCCGTGCCGTCTGACAGGCAGTAAAACCATGGATCACGGGTATTTCCGCTGCGGAGCCATTCGTAATAGCCTGCAGCAGGGATCAGGCAGCGCCGACGCCGAAAGGCCGAACGGAAACTCGGTTTTTCAGCTATGGTCTCACAACGCGCATTGATGAGCCGGTTGCCGATCTCAATATCCTTGGCCCAGCCAGGCACCAGCCCCCACCGAAGCATCGTCCACCGGGGCTTGGGGTCCGCGACCACAGCCAGTACAATCGACGTGGGCGCGATATTGTACTGATCCGGCAAATCCACTTCCTCGATTCCGAGCTGCCGCGCCATCTCACGCGCCTTCCCACGAGTGACATATCGTCCGCACATGGCATCAATTTTTTAATCTGAATCAGACTCCGACCCCGCAATACCGATTCAGTGCCGCTCTGATAATTGCTTCACTTATTTCTTTCCCTGATCGCTTTCAGAGCGAGGACATCCTCGCGGGAGCCATGATCATCAACGAGGGCAGTGAGCCAGTCAAGGAGCTGGCTGCGGTCTTCCAGAACGGTCCATGTTTCGAGAATGTAGCGGAGAGATTGTATGGCGCCGACAGGTGTGCCGAAGGATCGGTGAACATTGGCGTATGCCAGAAGCATTCTCAGTCGCTCGGGTTCCGAGTCACTGAGCAGAATAGCCTTTTCGTAATGCCTGAGCACTCTGTCTGTTTCCAATCCGGAAGGCAGCAGGCGGGAGACCCGATGATTCAGGGCCGGACTTATCTGTAGTACCTTCCGGTAGTCCGGATGTTCCTCGAGTGCCTGAAGCCATTCTTCAGCACGGGGATTTTCTCTGGACTCAAGAAGTGACCGCTGGACCAGCGTCATCAGGGACCATCCGGCCAGTGGGGATGAAATCCTCATGAGTTCCTCGTGGCGCTGTTCCGTGGATTTCCCAAATGGCCGGTAAAGCGGGTCACCCACAACAACCGTCTGCCATGAAAGGGCGTTCATCGAGGCATAGGCAGCCTCGGCAAGAGTGAAACCATCCAGCAGCTTGTCCCAGAAAACGGCAAGGTTGGGTGTGAATTCCAGATAAGGCTCATAAACGCAGCCAAGTGATGCCGTAGCCCCCATGGCCAGCAATGGGCCGACCCAGTTTTCGGTTGCAGACCGGAGAGTGGAGGCACTGTATGAGTGGATATGACAGGCAATGGCTCCGGGAACAAACTCCACGTGTCCGTCGCGGAAGGCTCCGGCCACCCTGCCCGAATACCAGCCCAGATAAAGCATCGCCTTCCCCATGGGATAGCCGGAAGGGAAAAGTGCGGCAGAATCCTCCTCCTCGACTTCGAATCCAAAGGACCGCGATGCCTTGCCGGCGGCACTGATCCACTGATCACCCATGACATACGAACCCGACTTGAGACTGCGGGTGTCCAGATAGACTCTGCCCCACAGTCCGGTTTTCTCCGCCTGGATGGCTTTGTCAACCAGCTGCCCGGCTGTTCCGGCATCCGGCCCGTCGAGCCGGGTCACCATGAGCACGCCCCGGCAGGGATGGAGACGTGACCGGTCGCCAATTCCGAAGTTTGGATTCTCGATGATTCCGGTCCTCAATGAGGTGATGGCCCGCATCGGCAGCGCTGCCAGTTCACTGTCCACCGAGGCTTCATTCTTCCGCATTCCCGGAAAGAAAAGATTTGCCTCCTCTTTCTCATCGATGCTGCTTTCGTTTCGGATTTTGAGAGGTACACCATGGCACAGAAGCAGGTAACGAATCCGGTATTTACCGGCCAGAAAAAAGCTGGAAGCAATACTTTGCGAGTAGTTGTAGTCCGGATCCCTGCGGGTCACCATCAGGTCTTTTTCCACAAGGAATGTGCTGAGGGGCTCTTCGATGAGCTGCTGATACTCACCGCGACTGATTTCCTCGCGCTGTGGCATTTCAAAGCCGACGACCTGCGATTCGGGAACACCCCGGAGTGAGGCATAGTGTTCCGCGATTCTGCGGGATGCCTCCATCGAACTGTTATAGACGACAAGGACAGAGGACCCCGGGGTGATGGGGTCTTCTTCCATGCCGGCGGCCGAACCCGTCAAAGGCAGTGCCGCCATCGCCAAAAGCAGGATCACCATGGCTGCAGAAGACGACGCAAAAGCAGAACCACGCCACATGAACCGTGCCGGCAGCAGGCTGATCTTCGAATGATTCATTTCAGTTGTCGTGGACCAGGTCACTCAGCGGCGGTGTCTTCTGCAATGAAGTCCCGCGCGGGCCCTGCCGCGGAATCTGTCAGCGTCCTGAGCTATCGCTCCAGAATTTCGACTTCATAGCCATCCGGGTCGGTCACGAAGGCCATCTTGCTTTTTGTCCCGGCAGGGAAGGCCTCTCTCCAGTCTCCAGGCCAGACTTCGATGCCTTCGGATTCAAGCCGATCACAAAAGGCGACGATGTCCTCCACCCCAATGGCTGTATGCATGAGGTCCTCCGGGAACTCCACTTTGAAATCAGGCGAGTAGCATAATTCGAGAAAGTGGGAGTTACCCTCGAGTTCGAGGAACGCCAGCTGGTTTCCGGCCGGGGATTTGTCGGTGCGGCGGGTGCACTCGAAACCGAGTTTACCGTAGAAATCGATGGTCTTTTCCAGATCACTGACCCGAATTCGTGTATGAAGAAACTTGATCATGTCACCGATCAGGGTGTCTGGTTTGAGCTGAAATGCAAGCCGGGATTGTGATTGCCCTGCTGCAGGGGAATGACAACCATTTCATGGTCTTTGTAGAGCACCATGGCGGTGCCGTCCGCAGAGAAGTCGTAATAGTTGATGGGAAAAAAATCGCTGAGGTTCAGCAGTCTGGTGCGGGGCAGGGCACGGCCGTTGACTGCCTCAAATCCGGTGACCCAGAAATCGGCGAAGTGGCGAACCCTGACCGGTTCCTCTGATGATAATCGGATACTGATACTTGGAAAACGCCGCGATTCAATATCCACCGCGATCCAGGATGTATGGTCGGAAAGCCTCCGGCCGGGGTAGCCCTCAGGAGCACCTGGAAAAAACTGACGCCAGAAAGTCCTGTGTGGTCCACGGCTCTTCCACAGTCCGATCAGGCCATTGTCACCAACCGGAGTCAGATTTCTGATTGTTCCGAGTTGGTCATGAATCACCACTCCCGACTGGCCGGCACTGCCTCCGACCCATACCGGCTCACCGGGATTCCCGGCATCATAGACTGAAAGAACACTGCCATCACTGAGTTCATACCAGTGCCTGGAATCATTCATCCAACCGAGTGCATTGAATGACTCAAGGCCGTATCCCTTCGCTGTAGCCGCGTCTATCGAACGATTGGAGAATGGAATGGACTCACCGCTCTCCATGTCGACAACGCTGCGCGCTGAAACCTGTCCGGCGAAAGTGATGATGACCAGCTTTTCGCCATCCGGCGATACTCTCCATGCAAACAGTGACTCGGGATCAGCAAACAACTGACAGTATTTTTCGATCCGGACAAGGCGGTTGGTTGTGCCGGCCATGTGGTCTATGACATGGAATTCGACCTCCTCTTCTTCGTCGGCCACGGCGAGGTGGAAAAAAGTGTGCTCATTCACCCACTGAGAGGAGTTCAGATAGGCTGCGTCCGCGTGCTGATATCCGGGCGGAAATGGAACGGTCTTCACGTTGAGACCGTGGGAGGATGGGGCCCTGACCGAAAACCAGAGCCAGGCAGCAATCAGGGTCATGGCGATGGGCAAATCCCACTGCCACCTCACCGGAATCCTCCCAAGCAATCCCTTTAACCTGCTCACGCAAATCAAGTTACCACAACCGTGGCAGAAGCGGGATAAAGAGAGTGGAGATTCAGCAATTGCCGGAATGAGGATCAGTGGGTATGGAACCGATGGATCTGAGGACCCTGTCGGCCTGTTCCTCCACCAGCTCCATCGGCCCTTCGCACCAGATGAGAAAATCAGATCGGCGGATCTTTTCTCTCACCGGCATTTGAGAATTGATTCGGGCAAGGCTGTGATCATCCGCCCAGCCTCTCTGGCGCAGGCGGTCAAGTTGACTGGCAGCTGAGCAGGCCACGCACACAATACAGTCGAAATGAGCCTCCGAGCCGGTTTCAAAGAGAAGGGGAATCAGAACAACCACCTGCATCCCGGGCGATTCCTTCCTGATTCTGTTCAATTCCCCGAGCCATGCCTCACGGATGCGCGGGTGGGTGAACCGGTTCAGCGCGGCGAGCTGGTCCGGATCGTTGAACACGATAGCACCCAGAGCTTTTCGATTGATGGCTCCGTCCGGCTGCAGGACAGATGGTCCGAAATGCGAAACAATTTCCGCGTGGGCCGGTGTGCCGGGACGCACTACGGATCTGGCCACATCATCCGTGTCAATGACATGACACTGCTTCGAGGCAAGGACAGACCCGACTGTCGATTTCCCCATCCCGACGCCGCCGGTAAGACCAATACACTTCACCACAGTTTCTCCGACACACGCCAGTCCTGACCCGAATCGGGTTTCATCAGCTTCACGAGGAGTGCCTGCCGATCCACCCGCCACCGAGAACCAGGTCGTCCTGGTAGAACACGCAGGCCTGTCCTGGAGTGATGGCGGGATGCGGTTCATCGAGCACGACGCGGGTCACTCCATCCGGTCGGGGGTAAAGCGTTCCGGGTGAGCCGCCATGGTTATACCGGACCTTGATATTGGCCCGGACTACGTCAGGAGGTGTTTCCCATGGAATCCAGTTGCAGCGCTCCACGGTGAATTCCTGCCGTTCGAGGTCCTCTTTTCCGCCCACGATGACCCGGTTGGCTGCCGCATCCAGCTCGAGGACATAAAGCGGTGTGGGCGAAGTCAGCCGCAGGCCCTTGCGCTGGCCAACCGTGAAAAATTCGATGCCGTCGTGACTGCCAAGGACCTTGCCATATTTGTCCACAATATCTCCCCTGTGCTTCTCCACCAGACCGGCTTTCTGCAGGAATCCGCCGTAGTCGTTGTCGGGCACAAAACAGATCTCCTGACTTTCCTCCTTGTCGGCGGTCTTGAGTCCGCAATGACGGGCGATTTCCCGGGTTTCAGTTTTGACCTTGTTACCGAGGGGCATCAGAGACCGCCGCAGCTGTTCCTGTTTCAGGGTGAAGAGGAAATAACTCTGGTCCTTTCTCGGATCCCGTCCTTTGAGGAGATTCATTCGCCCGGTTTCTTCATCCTCGGCGATGCGGGCGTAATGGCCCGTCGCAATATAATAAGCCCCCAGTTTGTCAGCCCGGCTCAGCAGTGTTCCGAACTTGAGCCTGTCATTGCACATCACACAGGGATTCGGAGTCCGACCCGCTTTGTATTCATCCGCAAAATACTGAATGACCTGCTTCTGGAATTCATCCGACTCATCGATCAGGTAATACGGGATGCCCAGATTATGGCACACGGCCCGGGCGTCCATCACTGCCTGCGGGCCGCAGCATTTGTCCTCGGCCCGCGAGACGCAGTCCTGCGGCCATACCTTGAGTGTGATTCCAATCACATCATAGCCCTGTTCAATAAGAAGAGCCGCGGCGGACGAGGAGTCCACCCCGCCGCTCATACCCATGATCACTCTCTTGTTCCGATTCACCGTCACGCCATGACATTAGCCGCCACAACGACAACTTTCAAGATTGCGCCCCGCCACAAACTACTCCGGGTTGAAATCCGGCGTTTTCCGAAGATCATGTGATGGAATGAAAAAAACGGTTCTGGTAACGGGAGCTTCCGGCTTTCTGGGCAAACCCCTGACAAGACGACTTGAAAAGGACGGCTGGCATGTCATCTCTGCCCGACGGTGCGAAGGGCAGCCCACTGAGATCGGCGACTGGAACACTGAAAGCGGTGAAATCCGACTCCCCGACCGGCCATTGGACGCTGTGGTGAATCTGGCGGGCAGGTCCATAACGAAATTCAGATGGACTTCCAAAGAAAAGGAACGTCTTTACCAGAGCAGAGTCCCAACCACGGCAAAGCTCGCTGAACACCTGAAATCGATGGATCGGATCCCGAAAGTATGGGTGGGGGCTTCGGGGATTGGCCTTTACGGCGATCACGGGGACCAGTGGATTGACGAGCAGTCACCGATGGCCGCCTCCTTCATGGCGGGGATGGCCCGAGACTGGGAATCCGCTGCGGAACCCCTGGCAACCGCAGGCTCCCGTCTGATCATCCTGCGGTTCAGTATGATCCTCGGCCCCTATGGCGGCGCATGGCCGGTGATGAAAATCCCATTCCAGCTGGGACTGGGCGGCGTGATCGGCTCGGGAGACCAGTACTGGAGCTGGGTGCATTTTGACGACGTGATCCGGCTGATAATGCAGTCTCTTCACGACGGGCGTATGGAGGGGCCCTACAACGCGGCAAGCCCGAATCCACTTCCAAACCGCGAATTCACCGCCGTGATTGGCCGCGTGCTCAGCCGGCCCACCATCATCCCCCTGCCCTCATTCGCCGTGAATCTGCTGTTCGGTGAAATGGGCCGTGAATTATTTCTGAGCAGCCAGAGGTGCCACTCCGCCAGACTCGCGGAATCCGGATTCGATTTCCGTTTCACCGACCTCGAGAAAGCACTGCGAAGCATCAACTGATCGCAGTTTCTTCAGACTGTTCAAATTTGAAGACGCCGGGCACAATCCCCGGATGAACACCTCAAGCAACAAAGACGGCCGAGTTCTCCGCGGGAGGATGAACCGCCGGGATTTCCTGGCCACAGGAGCCACTGCCGGGATGGTGGCGCTGAACGCCTCACGTGCGCCCGCTGCTGATACGGCCCGGTCCGCGACGGACACCCACCGCAGGGATTACCCGTTCGGCGTCCATCACTATTCGATCAAACCGCTCTGGGATATCGGCGAGGTGCAGCTGGAGTCCTATCCGGAGTTTGCCGCAGAATCACTGTCCGCCCCCCGCATCGAAATTGCCGAGGAACTGGCCCCGGAACTGTTTTCAAATCGCGACCTCTGCCGACGGGTCCGCACTGCCGCGGAACAGCATGGAGAAGGCGTGCACGCCATCCTCTGCGATGGCCGCATGGCTCTTGACTCCCCGGATCCCGATGCCCGGCGAGCCGCCGTGCAGCATCACGTCCGGGTGGCTGTCGTGGGAGCCGCTGTCGGAGCCCGTTTTCTTCGGGTGCGGGCTTCAACTCCCGGTGACCCGGATGAGCAACTCAGGAATGCCATCGACGGATTGCAGCAACTGACGGCCCTCATACCTGAAAGCGGCCCGGAAGTTCTGCTTGAAAACATCGCCGGAAATTCGCGGGATCCGGAATGGCTCACCCGTTTCTCCTCTCGCACCGGAATCAGGCTGCTGGCGGACTTCGCGAACTTTGACGGCGATATTTACCAGGGCATGAAGGCCATCATGCCCTTCGCTGCTGCAGTCTGCACCAAGTCATGGGATTTTGATGAACAGGGAGAGGAGACCACCATCGATTTCGCCCGCATGATGAACATCATCGGTGAGAGCGGCTTCAACGGGGTCATCTCGGTGGAATATCTTGGCAGAAAATCTGATCCGGTGACTGGAATACGACAGACGATTGACCTTGTCAAACGTCACTCCCGTTGAAGTGGTCTGGTCTCCCCGCCACGGTGACGAGGATCAGCGGGCGGGCTGATGTATCTCACCGGCCGGCGCCGTTACCGTTACCGTTGCTGCTGACTGGACGGTTCAGGAATTTCCAGACTCTGAGAGTTTCGCTGACGCCCCATGCCTGAGCCGGGCATCCGCGCTGGGTATGTGGGTAGTCGCCGTCCATGACTTCGGGAATCTGCCCGAAACATCCGTCCCACAATGTCTTCCGGGCAGTCAGGAGATAGGACTTCGCAGCCGAGACCGCCTCGGGAGAACAGTCATAGGCCATGGCCAGAGCTTCACAGAATCCAGGGAAGGTCCACGACCACGCAGTGCCATTGTGATAGGCCGGTTTCCTGCGGGTGTCCTCGTCTCCGGCATAAACCGGCCAGTACGGCTTCTGGGGATCATTCAGCAGATAGCCCTGATTGGAATGAACGGGATGCGGCTTTTCCACGGGCAGCGGAGCCAGTGAACGCAGTCCACCGGGGATCACCAGATACCGTGCGGTGTTCACGACACTCCTTCGCGCTTTTTCACCAAAGGCAAAGCCGAGTGACACTGCGAGAATCTGATTGCTGCGGAGGGCACTGTCCTGAATGGCTGACGCCGCCGGTGTGTCCGCACCGCAGGCCAGGAGATCGGAATAATATCCCAGATCCTCCCGCCAGAAGTATCCGTCAATCGACTGCCGGACGGTGATGCTGATCTCATCCCACTGGGCACTGCTCATTTCATCCAGTCTGACCAGCAGCCGGAGCAGCCGGTACCAGAGGACCTGAATTTCGATTGGATACCCTTCCCGCGGTGTTCCAGCGGGGAAATTTGTATCCATCCATGTGTAATGGGACGGGCTCCAGATCAGTCCGCTTGCCTGGTCCATGCGCATGCCGGCCGGGGTGCCATCCCGATATCCCCTCGCGATGGAAATCAGGACTTCTTTCAATGTCCGTCCCGCCTTCTCAACGCGTGTATCGTAAATTGAGGAAAAACCGCTTTGTTCCAGGTCCTCGCAGACGATGCCGAACCACAGTGGTGCATCGGAGGTGTGCCGGTTGGACAGGTCGCCCCCGTGAATTGTGTTGGGAAGTGTTCCGGATTCCTCATAGCGTCCGAAGACACGAAGGATTCCCATCAGTTCATCCTGCATGCCGGCAGCCACCATGCCCCTTGCAGCGATCAGAGTGTCCCTGCCCCAGTCAAGAAACCACGGATAACCGGCAATAACCGTCCACCCGTCCTCCCGCCGGACCACGAAGTCCCTGAGGGCCCGCTCCAGTACGGCATCCAGAGAATGTGCCTGTCCCGAAGCGTGTGGAAGCTGCGCCGGGACCCTCTTCGTATCAAACTCGGATTCAGTGGAAAGAGTCAGCTCAATGAAGGGATGAGTGAGCAGATTCCCGCTGAACCATCCCGGACTGTAGGCATCCCCGTAGCCTTCCTGACCTCGGGATGCTTCCACCGGATGTGTGATCCCATGGCATAACTCGGGCTCCGGATTATAGTCACAGTGAGTTGACCAGACTCCGAGCCGGCGGTCTGCTGCCGGTTCAAAAACGAAGCCCTGGCAGGAACGGTCCTCACCGGACAGCTCATGCACAGCGCTCCGGAAGAACCCTTCCCCATGCTCATTGAGATGAGTCTGGGTGTGAAAGTTCCGGTCTTCAATATCAACCCGGATGGTCAGAATCAGGAGCCCGGCAGGGTCGGGATTCTGATGAAGCCGCAGGACTCGTGACTGAAATCTCACGGTATTCGCTCCCTGTTCCATGACCATCGCCACTTCAATTTCCGCCAGCGGCTCTCTGCCGTTCGAGAGGAGGAAAACCCACCTCGCCCCGCCATTGATGGAAAATGAAATGAGCCTTTCCCGATTCAGGGGGACCGTGCGGTGTCCAAAGCGCGCCCAGAGCCTCAGACGTTTGACCATGACATGCCTGTCTACCGGGAGGGTGTCATGAAGATTGGCTCCAAGCACGCAATCGTATTTCGAATCAACTTCACCGAAGTCGAGGCGGAGCATGGCCATGGCACCCCTGCGGTTAGTGAGAAGAACGCATGGGGATTCGGGTGCGACAGTTGGAAAAACCGGCCCGGAAATCTGCGGCACGCCGTCAAAAACCGGGTCTGCCAGCCGGATCACACCTTTGAGCCCGTTTCGGAATGCTGTGCCATGCGGAATCATCCGCACCGTAAAATGCGTCGTCCCCTGGTCCCTGAAACGGGCCGGGGACATGCAGTGGATCCATTGGCCGGATTGAGGATCGTACACGCTTTCAGCCCAGTTCCCGCGGTCTGAATGGGTGTCCCGTTGAACACCTGTCGTTACAAGAATACGGAATGGATCGGGATTCCGGAAGACCAGCCAGTGCTCGGCCGGAAGAACGAACTCCCTTCGGCAGTCAAGGGCCTCCCAGTGGCAGACCCGCCGGTAGCACGGTGAAGCCATCCTGGATTGAATGGCTTTCAACCAGTCACCACCCCAGTCCTCGTCACTCAACTGGTCCAGAGAATCCAGAAATGCCTCGTGGTCATCCAGGAATGTCTCCACAAGGCTGGAAGCATCCTGCGGACTGTGGGGTACGTCTCCATTGGCTGCATCGATACATTCGACGAGATGGCCCAGCAGGCGGCCATTCTCAATCCGGGACCGCGCTTCGTCTTCGGTTTCGCAGGGAACTTCGGAAAGCACATAAACCGATCCCGGAGGCATGATGATCTCAAATACACTTCCCGGGCCGGTGGACACCGGATTCGGAGTTTCAGATCCGAACAGGTCCTTCAGGTTGGCGTAATCGCGGAAACTGAACTGGCTTATATGGGCCCTGTGTTCATGTTCCAGATCATTGTTGATGAGAACCCAGCCCTGTACGGCCGTGACCGCTTTGGGCAGAAACCGGCGCCAGACCTGAACTCTGGCCGATGATGGGGTGAGCCTTTCCAGTCTCACACCTTCGGCGAAAAGCGGGTGTGTCAGAAGAGTCCGGTTGATGCGACTGATCAGCGGGACGATGTTTTGTGGATTGCCCCAGCGCAGGCCGGTCCTGTTGTGAACATTGATCTTTTCAGTGGCAAGCCACTCGACACCGGTGGTGATGCCGAATGCGCCATTGGCGCTGAGTGCGGCACAGAGGCGCACCCGGAAGACAGCCCAGTCGCGCCCCCTTGCAGCCATGCGGTTGTTGTCGTGCGTCTCACAATAATGGACGAAGCAACCGGTATGGAGACTCATGGAATGGGAGAATTCGGGATACTCGGCAATCTGCCGGTCTGATTCATTCTGAAACAGCTCGGAGTAGGCCCATTGCATCCCGCCCTCCTCCAGAAGTGCGCGCGTCGCCTCAACGGCCCCGCCAAGCCCTTCGAGGAAAAAAATCGTATCGGGGAATTCGGAGAGCACCCTGGCGGTGATATACCGCCAGATTGGAAGCGGCACCTGATAACCGGCATCGCACCGGAACCCGTCCACACCCCGACGGCACCAAGTCAGAAATGCCTCGGCAAGCAGGCAGGTCTGTTCCCGTGACTGGTGATTCAGAGCAACGAGGTCCGCCCATGTATTGCCCCATGCCCCGGGGCTGACGAATTCCCCTTCGGCTGTGCGTTCGAAAAAATCGGGATGATTTTCAAAAAGCTGGCTTCCCCATCCGGTGTGGTTGATAACCAGATCGATGATGACTCTGCCCCCGCGCCGGTGAATTTCCGTGGTCAGTTCCTCGAACTGCTCGAGGCCGGTGGTTCTGCGGTCAAACTCGACCACCGAGGGGTCAATGTCCACCAGACTGGTCGCGGCATACGGGCTGCCCATTCTTCCCAGCCGAGTATCGGTCATGGGCACCGGATTCACCGGCATCAGGTGAACGACACGACACCCCAGCGTTTCCATGATGTGATCCAGGTTGCGTCCGAGATCCCTGAGAGTGCCGGATCGGGGCTGAACCCACAGTCCCCCGCGCTCAAGCGCGGCCCACTGGTTTTCCAGGTGTTCGGTGCGGCGGGTCTCCATGGTCCTGCCCTCGTCCATGAGTCGGGGCCATGCACAGTAAAGTGTATTTCCAAATCGCCAGCTGCTGCGATGCACATGGATTTTCAGGTTGTCTCCATCAGGCCAGTGGTGATAGTGGAACCGGTCATTGAAGCAGGGTTTTGCCCAGAAGAATCCGGCCCGTGGAACCATGGCTTCGAAAATCCAGATTCGCCTTATGCCATCGCCCTCCTCCGTTTCCTCCACCAGCTGCATCGGGTAGTCTGCCCAGCAGTTGCGTGACTCAGCACGGCCCGCCTCATAGGCCTCGATGATTTCGCGATACTGGTAATCACCCATGAACAGGTTGGTCCGGAGAAAGGCATTCCCCTCGCGACCGCGTCCGTTTTCGTGAACCTCCATGGATATGGAGATTCGGTCACCGGTGTAAACGACCCGGTTCCCCTCGAACCGGTATCGCATATCGATAATTTGTGGACTCGAACAACCCATGCCGTTCGGATATAGCGGCAGACTCACCTCGTTACAATAGCGAATCCCCATACCGCGTGGATTTCACACTCGGATGGTTTCCATTTTGTGCTCAGGAAGATGTGCAGGAACCCGAATTAGTGAATGGGGGCTCAGGGTTTCAAATGAAATCCGGTGGACATTGCACTCATTCGTCTGAACTACGGAAAAGAATGAAGCCATTCCGGCCCTCCCTGGAGACAACTGTTGATCAATGGGGACGTATCGACGTATCAAAATCGGGAAAAGAGCACAACTGTTGACCGGAGGCCTTTTCGCCGGGTTCATCGTGAAGCTCACGATTATGGCTGCGGTGTGCCTGGCACCCGGAATCCGCTCATGGTCCGGCAATCTGAGCAACCCCCAGACCGTCGCGGTCCCCGCAACAGAATCACCGTTGATTTTCTCTTTCTGGCTTCTGGATTCAGTGAATCCCACCGACCGCCTCCTGGTGGACTACGAGAACAACGGCCGGCATATCCATGTCAGCTCTGATGTATCGACCAGTGGCATCGTCGTCTCACTGGTCAAAAGCGATCAATCGGAGTCATCCATCATCCTGCCCGGGATCCAGAGACTTCAGGGGTGGAAACACCTGCTCTTTTCCGTCAACACCTCAGGTATCAACGCCTACCTCAACGGGGAAAAAATTCCCGAGCACCTAGTCTACCGGAAGGGGTCTTTTGAGGAGATGATACCCGCTTTCGAGGATGTTTCTGGAGAGGCCAGCATCTGTTACGCCTGCAATAAAAGCATGGGGCAGACTGGATTCTCGGTGACCCAGCTCCATGCCCTTGAAATCTGGCATGGCCCTTGTCCATCCGATTCATTTCAACCCCTGCTGCTGAGTGGAGATGATTTCGGACTTTTTAAAAAACTGTCGGGGAACCGGCTGCTGGTGAGTCAGAAAAACACCGGCGCTGAGCCAAACCGCGGTCCACCAATGCCCCGGTCCCTTTCGGAACTGAGTGGCGGCATCCAGCACCTGAACGTGCGTTTTACTGACCCGTCCATGTATGGACGACGTATGAGTTCGACCATGATTCTCGATGGCGGACCACTTCAGCACCGGCAGCTTGAGGTCGCACCGGTCGTCAGGCAAAGCCTCATTGCACCGAATGGACCGATATCATTCTACGCATATGGGGAGAATCTGGGCTGTCTCATTGAGGGCATTGATGTTCAGATCGGACAGGTCAGCGAAATCAGCGCTGTCCTGACCCCCGGTTTCCGGGTTGAGGTCGAAATCCAGTCGCCGTTTGCTCCGTCGCGAACCCAGTGGATAGCGGAAGTCCGGCACCGGGATGCTCAGGACCCTATTGTATCATTTTTATCCGATTTCAGGAGAAAGGTGATCATCCCGTGGGTGCCGAAGCAGGGATTCATTCTTGATATCCACGACACGGAAAGAGTCCAGTCCATCGACCTCGAATCGCGACTTTCTGAGCTGCAGGAAGGCGTGTGGTCACTGGATCTCCAGAGATCGCTTGAGTCCTTCTGTCTGACACAGCCCACACTTTTCAATGACCTGTCCACAGGCCGCACCGTTGAGAAGCTCCGCAAAGCCTCCGCGGTTCACCTGCAGCCATTCGGAAAATATCTGCTGATCGGTTCGGACCAGACCGGGCTGATCGCGGCCACCCATGACTCCGTCCTGCCCGTCACCCCGTTCAGCCCTCTGAATGACCAGGTCATCGAATGCATCTGCCCGGCCAGCTCCAGAGAGATGCTGGTAGGCACCCGCAGCGGTATACTGAAATTCCGACTGGATGAATTCGGAGAAATCTCCCAGGTCAACTCCACTGATTTTGAACTGTTTTCGGGGATACCGGTTCACTCACTGCTGATGACGCGAAGCGGGACCCTGTGGGTGGCCACGGATCAGGGAATGTATTTCCGGGACAGCACCAGCGATCAGTGGCGGGAAATGCTGCATCGCGGGCAATCAGTCCGTGCCAGAAAACTGAAGAATGCGGGCGATCAGTACATCACCGGAATATCCAGCGAGGCCGGGCCGTTCCGGATGCTGATCCACTCAGCCCCCGGTGCCACTCCGGTATTCCTGCCATTGAGGACACATATCGAGCGGATGGCCATTGCATCCAATCCATTTAATTCGCCTGCCGAGGTAAGGGATTATCTCCATGACCCGGTTACAGGCAACTCATGGGTGGCATTCAGCGACAGGCTGGTGATGATCAGACCGGACTGGACCAGCCGGACCATTATTCGTGATTCCATCAACTGGATTGAGACCAATCCCGAAGGTTCCAAGGTCCTGTTCGGCGGAAAGAACCGGCTGTTGACCTTCAGGAACGGGGCCTACCACCAGATCACCAGCCTCGACTCGCTTGAAAAGGTCAGTGACCTGAAGGCTTTTTCCTATGTGCAGAACAACCAGATGCTGCTCCTGACAGACCGGGGACTTCTCCGGCTGCAGGACGGGTCGCTCAAAAAACTGCAGATTGCGGATGAAAAACCCGAAGGCTACCAGTTGACCCATGTGACCGCAGCTGACACCGGAACAGTCTATTTTTCATCGCGGAACACCGCCGAGCTTTTAGAGCTGCAGGATGAAACTTTCAGCCGTCTGTCCGGCATCCCGCCGTCGATAGCGGCTGATCTTGAAAATGGAATTCACGACCTTCGATGGAATTCAAAGCTCAGTTCCCTGTCGGCAGCAACAGCTTCTTCTCTGGTTATCTATCATCCCTCTTCAGCCAGCTGGCATCGATTGGAATTCACCGACTCAGGAAAACCTTTATCAGAACCACTTTCCAGTATCTGTCTTGCTGCAGATGGCACAGCGATCGGCCGGCTCGCTGATGGATCGTGGAGGATATGGACAGCGAAACTGGATAATGAAAACAACTTCCACCTGAACGAGTCGAAAACGGGGCTGCCGCCGACAGTTTCAAAAGTGACCGGCATGGAATCCTATCCTGACCGCGGCCAGCGTCTTTTCGGCACCGGACGCGGGGTGTTCCTTGAGGAAAACGGGGCAGTCCGGGCGCTCACACTCCGGGACAGGTCCGATTTCTTCTATTCAGTGAGCAGCATCACCCCGGATCAATCGCGGAGCAGGACTGCACTGCTTATCTCGACAAGCTTTGGTCTGTACCGGTGGGATCCCGATGACAATCCGCTGATCCTTACGAATACCGGGGTGATCCATCCACGGATCCGGGTGGCCCACCAGCTTCGTAACAAAGCCCTGATGCTGTGGAATGACCACTGCACCGGCACACTTTTTCACCCGGACCTGAACGCAATTATCCGCTGTGAAAATGGCCACCCGCTCGGCATTCTCGGAGCCCACAACTACCTCGACAGCACCATGACTCCGGACGGAAACCTGTGGTTGCTGTCCGACCAGGGTGCCTATTTCCTGACCATACCCTATTCCACCCCTGCTCCGCCGTCGATCAGCCGAAGGCTCAGGGTCGACGGTCTGGGATTCCAGATCATCCCCGCCGAAAGCGGAAAAGAAATCAGAATCTCCGCAACGACGCAGGATACACTCCTGTACAATGACCAGCAGAAGCAGCAGGCCTCCAGCCTGACGCATTACCAGAACCGCTTCCGGGTCGGCAGAGCGGACTCATGGAAGGCAGCACCGGAACTGTGGTCCTTTCGAGACCTTGAGGCCATGGAGGCGAAGTATCCATCCGGGCCTCTGGAGATACATCACCAGACACTGGATCCCTATCTCAACGCATCACCGGTTGTCATCACCCGAATCGATCTGTGGCAGACGCTCTGGTCACGGAACTGGGTCAAGAATGTGATCATCGGTCTCCTTTGTTCCAGTCTCGTGATGGCACTTATTTTCTGGTGGTCCGATCAGAGACGCAAGATCGCCCTGAAAGAGCAGAAGAACCAGAACTTCGTTCAGTTGAAAGCCGCCAATGAACGACTGCAGCAGGCCAATGCAAATCTCAAAGCCGCCCAGGAATCCAAGGACAGGTTTCTTGCCTGCATGTCCCATGAGATCAGAACTCCAATGAACGGGATTCTTGGAATGACGGAACTGATGCTGGAAAGCGGTCTCAACGACGAACAGCGGGACTACGGACAGTCAATTCAGTCGTGTGCCCAGAGCCTGCTGACGATTATCAATGACATCCTCGACATTTCCAAGATTGAGGCCGGAAAGGTGGTCATTGAGCAGACCAATTTTGATTTTCACCGCTCGGTGGAGGAGACCACGAAACTCTACCGGCCTGTCACCCGGTCCAAGCAGATCGACCTCAGAGTTATCATCGATCAGAGAATCCCGCGAATGGTCAAAGGGGACCCGACTCGCATCAAACAGATCCTCAATAACTTCCTCAACAACGCCATCAAGTTTACCGACAGGGGCCATGTCACTCTCAATACCCGCCTGAGAAGTGATGACGGACCGGTATTCCACGTCGACATCAGTGTCTCTGACACGGGTATAGGCATCCCGCCGGACAAGCTGGATTCCATCTTCGAAACTTTCTCCCAGGTGGATGCCTCAACCACCCGGAAATACGGAGGCACCGGACTCGGGCTCTCCATCTGCCGGAGGCTCGCCGAACTGATGGGCGGCGAAATCCGCGTTCAGTCCGTGGTGGGACAGGGGTCGAACTTTTCCCTGATCATCCCGCTGGACCGCGTCAGCCAGGAACCGCCGCCGGGTGGAGATGAAAACACGGCCAAATGGACCGCCGACGAGTGCTTCTCCAGAAGCCTCGCCATGGAAATTGAGGAAGTCTCAAGGCTGAAGGAACTGCCCGATGAGAAATACCGGCAGGATCAAATGCCGGAGATCGTCTTCGAGACCTCAGTCGACTCGCTGGAGGATCAGGTGCTTGTGGTGGAGGATAACCGCATCAACCAGCGACTGATGCTCAAGTTCCTTTCACGGCTGAATCTGAAGGCCACTGTCGCCCGGAATGGACAGGAAGCCGTCGAAGCCTTCGCCCGGCATCATTACCCATTTGTCCTGATGGACTGCCAGATGCCGGTTATGGACGGCTATACGGCGACGGCGAAAATCCGTGAGCTGACCTCCGGCTCGAAATCGCATCCAGTCATCATTGCATTGACGGCAAACGCCATGGCCTCTGACCGGGAAAAATGTCTGGATGCAGGCATGGACGACTACCTCGCGAAACCGGTGAGCCTCGATAACCTGCGGCAGGCATTCGAAAGGAACGGACTCAGGATATTCGCCTGATTCCGGAATGGGCAGCTGCCGGCAGGTGGCGGTCCCCGCCTCAACCCGGATGCGCTTCCAATTACTGTTGCCGCCCGGTGATGAGTTTGCTTTGATGCATCCATGCTCATCACATGCAAATATCCCCTGAGGGCCACGCTTTGCCTTGGGATGATGTTCTTTCTGGCTTGTTCGCTGACCGCCGAGTCCAGGAACGCAGGCCGCCCCAATATTATCCTCATCATCACGGATGACCAGGGGTATGGCGATATTGGAGCCCACGGGAACACGATGATCCGGACACCGAATCTCGACCGCCTGCATGCCCAGTCGGTGCGACTGACCGATTATCATGTGGACCCGACCTGTTCCCCGACGAGATCCGCACTGATGACTGGACGGTATTCTTCGAGAACCGGCGTCTGGCACACCATCATGGGAAGGTCGATCATGGCCGGGGATGAGCTGACTGTGGCTGAAACTCTTCGCGGCTCCGGATACCACACCGCGATGTTCGGCAAATGGCATCTTGGTGACAATGCCCCGTCCCGCCCCCAGGACCAGGGATTTGACTACGCTCTCTATCACGGCGGTGGCGGCGTGTGGCAAACCCCGGACTATTACGGAAACGATTATTCTGATGACACGTATTTTGAAATGGGCGAGCCCCGGAAATTCACCGGTTACTGCACCGATGTGTGGTTCCGTGAGGCCATAAACCACATGGGCCGCCTCGACCGGGAAAAGCCGTTTTTCATCTACCTTGCCACCAACGCACCGCACGGGCCCTTCCGGGTCGACCCGAAATACAGCGACCCCTACAAAGACCAGGGGGTGCCCTCTCCCATGGCCGAATTCTATGGCATGATCACCAATATCGACGAGAACATCGGCCGGCTCCGGAAAACGCTCGCCGATCTGGGCATCGAAAAAAACACACTGCTCCTCTTCACCACCGATAACGGAACGGCTGCCGGAGTCCGGAACCGCCGGACTGATAATGATGATTCATGGACCGGTTTCAATATGAACATGCGCGGCACCAAGGGATCGGAATACGACGGCGGACACAGAGTGCCTTTCTTCGCCTACTGGCCGGATGGCGGGATTTCAGGCGGTCGCGATGTGGAGATGCTGACAGCTCATATCGACATCCATCCGACACTGGCCGAAGTGGCCGGAGCCACGATTCCCCAGTCCGCGGATCTCGATGGGTCCACCATCCTGCCACAGCTGAGGGGTGCATCGACAGTCCTCGACAGAACACTCGTGGTCCACTCCCAGCGCATTGAGTTTCCGGAAAAGTGGCGGAAGTCTGCGGTCATGACACCGCGGTGGCGACTGGTCAACGGCCGTGAGCTTTTCGACATTCAACAGGATCCGTCCCAGAAACTCGACCTCGCCGGACAGTATCCACAGATTGTCTCCCGTCTGAGGTCGGAATACGAGGCATGGTGGGATCACATCGACACCAGGTTCGATGATTACGTGAGGATCAACCTCGGCGACCCCGCCGAACCCGAAGCGCTCCTCACCTGCCACGACTGGCATCCGGATGAAGGCAGCGGTGTGCCATGGAATCAGTCCCACATAGAAAACCAGCCCTTCCACAATGGCTTCTGGGCAGTTGAAGTTCAGGAGGCCGGACAGTATGAATTCATCCTCAGGCAAAAACCGGCACAGGAGAAATACATCCTCACCGCATCCACCGCCGCCATTTCCATCCAGGGGCATTCAGCTGAGGAGAAGGTGCCCACGGGAGCTACCGGGATCCGGTTCATTCTCCCGCTGGAAAAAGGCCGGTCCAGCCTCTACACAACCCTCACCGATCCCGACGGACGAAGCCGCGGTGCATTCTTCATCGAAGTCAGGCGTCTCTGAATCTCCTGAACGCCGTCAGGATCAAAATCCCCGCCATCGGGATCCCGCAGACTGAAGGGTTGCCGACCGCTGTCACGGGGCGTTATCCCGGTAAAGGTCCAGTGCTTTGTTGAGCGAGGTGCTGTCGAGGACTTTATCCAGCGTGAAACCGACCATCCCCGCCGATTCACACCACTCGGTTCCATTCAACCGGTGGTCCAGAACCAGAATATCATCCACTTCGACACCGGCGGATCGACGAAGGTCCGCCAGCTGTGTGGACCGCCGGCCGGTTCCGATTCCATTCAGTTCAAAAAATGAATCAAGGCCCAGACTGCGGATCACAAGGTTGGCCAGATCCGGACGCGGGGTCTCAAGAAAGACGGCCAGAACGATGCCGGCAGACAGCATCTGCCCCAATGAGGATCGGACTTCACTGCCGGTGGAAATCAGATTGTCATTGGAATCATAAAGCTCTCCCCCCTCCTCCAGAAGAGGCGGCATCATCCTGAGTATGGACGCACCGCCAAAATCGACCAGACAACGGTCAAGGTTCAGCGCGACCATCCGCGGCAATGGCGGATTGAGATCAATAACTGCCCATTCTTTTTGAGACATGGATAAACAGGTCGGATTTGAATGCGGTGCAGAGGATCACATTTCCCGGACAATTCATCAATCCAAACCGACAGGCATCGGGTTGCTGTTGTATTTCCCGGTCGGGTTTCGCGCCGGCAGAGGAGTTGATTGACGGTTCCCGATAAAGAAACGCGGTCATTTATCCGTAAGTAACTGATATTGTGTCAGTTTTGTTGACCGCCATTCGGCTTCCGGAATTCCGGTGGACTTGCGAATTCAGGAAAAAGACAAAATATTTGACACAAAACCCGGTCATTACGGGTCAACTTAGAAGGCACCATGAAATCAAGCATGATCAAGTCAAAATCCATCCTGTGGGCCTCGGCCCTGCTGGTTGGCCTGAGTCCGCTGACCACTGTCACGGACCTGAAGGCCCAGGAAAACGGGGACCAGCAGAATGAATCGGAGAACGGCAAAAAGCCCGAATTTCCTCCCTATACCAAGGTGATGGAAGGCTATCAGGAAGTCATTTCCCGAGGTTCGGATGAACCGAGTCTGATGTCCATCTGGACCCGCGAAAAGGACGGCCAGATGCTCGCGGCACTCAGTGCCAAGAAGATGAAGTCCAAATACTATATCGCCCTGACCGTGGCCAGCGGCGAGGACTACGCTGGACTTCAGGCCGGCGAAATTTACGGATACTGGAAAAAGATCGACGACCGTCTGGCATTCATCGTCCCGAATCTCGAGATCCGCGCCAATGGTGAGAAGGAATCCCGGATGTCTGTCGAGAGGCTGTTCACGGATCGGGTATTGTTTGATGTTCCCATCCTCACCATGCTCCCAAAATGGGGCCCTGTGATCGACATGGACGCTCTGCTGGTCGGCAAGGCATCCCTGTTCTTCGGAAGCAGTGTCAGCAACATCAATCCCCGGCTGGCGGTCATCAAAACAGCCGAAGCCTTCCCCGGCAACGTTGAGCTGTCCTACGAGGTTCCTGTCGGCAATGGACAACTCAAGACCATCCATTACTCCATCAGCACCATCCCCGAAAACACCGGCTACAAGCCGCGCAGGGCGGATGAACGCGTCGGGTATTTCACCACGCATTACAGCGACTACGGGAGTTACTCGGCCGAAGAGAACACCATCCGCTACGTCAACCGCTGGCACCTTGAAAAGGCCGATCCCAAACTCGCTGTCAGCCCGGTCAAGGAACCGATCATTTTCTACATCGAGCACACAACTCCCGTGCGTTACCGCCGTTGGGTCCGCGAGGGCGTGCTGATGTGGAACAAAGCCTTCGAGAAAGTGGGGCTCGCCGATGCCATCGAAGTCCGGTATCAGGACGCCTCCACCGGCGCACACATGGAGAAGCACCCGGAGGATGTCCGGTACAATTTCGTGCGCTGGCTGAACAACAATGTGGGAACAGCCATCGGCCCCAGCAGGGTGGATCCGAACACCGGGCAGATTCTCGATGCCGATATCATCCTGACTGACGGATGGATCCGCCACTTCTGGACTCAATATCACAAGATCATGCCTCAGCTCATGACGGAAGGATTCACTCCTGAAACCATGGCATGGCTGAATGAAAATCCCGACTGGGATCCACGCATTCGGCTTGCCCCGCCTTCCCAGCGCAACCACCTCAAGGTACTTTCAGCCAGGATGGCCGGTGCACCCTATGGCGGTCATGAGGCTGCCCAGGAATCCAACGGCCTCATCGGCGATCAGGAATTCGACGGCCTCAGCGGACGTATCAGCCAGGTCAACGGACTGTGCCGCGCAGCGGACTGGAAATCCATGGACATCGCCATGATGCGTTTTCTGAACACACTCCGGAATGACGCTGAAGAGGACGATGACAAGGAAGGCGACGGCGATGAGAAAAAAGAGGACGATAAAAAAGACAAAAAGCCCGAGGAGACTCTGCTCGACGGTGTGCCCGAAAGCTTCATCGGCCCGCTGATTGCGGAACTGGTAGCCCACGAGGTCGGCCACACTCTCGGTCTGCGCCACAACTTCAAAGCCTCCAGTATCTACTCCCAGGAGGAAATCAACAGCGAGGAAGTCAAAGGCAAAAAGCCATTTGCCGGATCAGTCATGGATTACCTGCCCATCAACATGAAAGTGGACAGGGAACAGGCATATGGCGACCACACCATGATCGATATCGGTCCCTATGACATGTGGGCCATCGAGTATGGCTACAGCACCTCCACCAAGCAGGACGACCTGGACAAGATCCTCAGCCGTGTCGCCGAACCCGAACTCGCATTCGCCACCGACGAGGATACTTTCGGACCGGATCCATTCGCCCGACGCTACGACTTCGCCAGGGACCCGCTGGAGTATGCAAAAAACCAGATCAACCTCGCCAACTACCACCGGGACAGAATTCTCACCAAGTTTGTCAAGGACGGCGAAAGCTGGTCCAAGGCCCGTCGCGGTTATGAGATGACACTGTCATTCCAGAGCCGGTCCCTCTCCATGATGGGCAACTGGATCGGCGGTGCCTTTGTTTACCGCGACAAGAAAGGTGATCCCAACGGACGCAAGCCGATTGAAGTTGTTCCAGGTGATGAACAGCGCGACGCTCTTGAATTCGTCATCGACAATGCCTTTAACGACGAAGCCTTCGGTCTGACTCCGGAGCTGCTTCGGCACATGTCACTGGACAAATGGTGGGACGATCAGTCCTCCGTCATGGCCGATTCCACCTGGCCGGTTCATGACAGAATCGAGGGGATACAGTCATCCGTGCTGACCATGATCTTCAATCCCAGCACGCTGGGCCGTGTCTACGACAACGAACTCATCGCCGATGCCGATGAGGATGTCATCACCCTCCCCGAAGTCATGAACAAGGTTTCCGACAACGTCTGGAGAGAACTGGATCAGGAAACTGAAGACAAAGAGTTCAGCAGCCGCAACCCGATGATCTCATCGCTCCGCCGCAACCTCCAGTCCGAGTATCTGGACCGGCTCATCCAGTTCGCCACAAAAGGGCGGATGTCAGGGCCCGCTTCAAAATCAGTCACTGCCCTGAGCAGACTTCACCTCCGGAAACTGGACGGGAAGATCAAGGTAACGCTGGAGAACAAGGATATCGACGATTACACCCGCGCACACCTCACAGATGCCCAGGCGAAGATATCCAAGGCACTGGATGCCCTCTACGTCATGTAAAGTCCGGACGATACACCAAAGCCGGGTCGCCACTCATCTGACACCGGCTACATTCAGATAATTGCCAGCCGGGACGGGATCATCTCCTGTCCCGGCTTTTCATTTCCAACGGAAGTCGTGACCCGTTCTTCGTGGGTTCATTGACCGGCTGTATCCCATCGCCGAACCCGGAAAGTCAGTGCTTTCTCCGATTCGCTCACCTCTCCCGCTTCCTTCCATTTGAAGTGCGCCACGAGTTCGGGGTAAGTGACATACCCGAGTCTTGCCCAGAAGGCATCAGGCGGCCGGTAGTCCACAGGCCGCTGCGGGTGGTCATCCGGACGGTTCACCGCACAGAAGGCTGTCGCCTGAAGATCCGGGATGACAGCGCGTGCATGCATCTCGCGGATCTCGAAAAACCGTGTTCCGAAGCCATTTCCCCGGAATCGCCGGTCCACCACCGACTCGCCGAAGTAGAATATCCGTCCGGTATCCCAGTCGCCGGCTGCTTCCTCGAATGGTCTGCGGAATTCCGGGGCCTCATCAGCCAGCGGCATCCCCGTGGACGCACCAATTATCTCTCCATTCTTCTCCACCACCGCGACGATGCTTCGCGGGCATTCCGAGTAAACTTTCAAATATTCCCGCTCATATTCCATGCTCCCATCGTAAAGATAGGGATATTCCCTGAAGACCTCGATGCGGAGCCTCGCGAGATCGTCCAGGACTTCGACGACGGACTCGCCGCTCAATTGTCTGATCTGAAAATCCATCACGGCGGTGTAACACATGGAAACAGATCGATCAGGCTGAATCTTCAGAGACGGCAATTCAGCTGTCTATCTGCGCCATTGCGCAATCCGTGGATTGACGCCCCGACGCGATGGTGGTTCGATAGTCCTGTTCCAGCCGGAATCCGCATGGCGTCCTGTCGTACCCGGTTTCCCCGGCCGGATCATGACCAATCGGGAATATGCGCAATCTTCCTCATCAGACATTCCTGGCTCTGGCAGTCATTTCTCTCTGGTTCTCAAACCGGACCCTGTCGACAACTGCCGCCGAAGTCGGAACAGAGTTATTCGAAACGACTATCCGCCCGGTTCTGACTGCGGAATGCTATCAGTGCCACGGAGCCGTCAGACAGAAAGCGGGTCTGAGGCTCGATTACCGTGACGGGCTCCTGACAGGTGGGGATTCCGGACCGGTGCTGGATCTCGGGAATCCATCCAACAGCCTTCTTCTGAGGGTTCTCCGCCATGAGATTCCCGATCTTGAAATGCCGGAGGATGGCGCTCCGCTCACCACCGAGGTCATCGACAGTTTCGAAAAATGGATCAGTGACGGCGCACCGGACCCGCGGGTCACACGCCCCGAGCCGGAAGCCGCCGCTGAGGTGGAAAGCTCGACGTGGGACGCGGCTATGGAATTCAGAAAATCGTGGTGGAGCTTCCAGCCCGTCCGCCGGCCGCCAATTCCCCGCTCATCCGCAAACCCCGACTGGGCCTGGACATCCATAGACGGATTTCTCCAATCCCGATGGGAGTCGGAAAGTCTTCAACCATCCAGGGACGCACCACTGAGACTGGTGTGCCGCCGGATCCACCTCGTTCTGACAGGCCTCCCTCCGGAACCCGGGGACATCGAAAAATTTGTAGCCGCCGGATCAGTCTCCCGCAGAACCGCGATTGAAAATGAAGTGGACCGGTTACTGCAGTCCGAACATTTCGGGGAGAAGTGGGCCCGTCACTGGATGGACTGGGTGCGTTATGCCGAATCTCACGGCAGTGAAGGCGATCCGGCAATTCCATACGCGTGGCGCTACAGGGATTATCTCATTCGCGCCCTCAACCAGGATGTTCCCTATGACCAGCTGGTCACGGAGCACATAGCCGGAGACCTGCTGGAATCACCACGGGTCGACGGGAGTGCCGGCATCAACGAATCCCGTATCGGACCGGCCCATCTCCGCATGGTCCTCCATGGGTTTGCCCCGACAGATGCCCTCGATGAGCTGGTCAGATTCACCGAGAATCAGATCGACGTGACTTTCAAGGCTTTCCAGTCCCTCACTGTATCCTGTGCCCGATGTCACAACCACAAATTCGACCCCATCAGCCAGGAGGACTTTTACGGTGTATTCGGTGTCATGGCGACCACTCGGCCCGCATCCATCGCCATCGATACCGATGCAGTGGCGCACTCCGCCATCCGGGAACTCGACGACCTGAAGGGACGTATCAAATCCGAACTGATCCGGACGTGGCGCTCTGAAATCGAATACTTCCGTTCACATGCGGATGAACTGGCTGATCGGCTGACTACCGCCGCCGCCGGAGCTGAGGATATGGCCCATCCACTGATGGTCTGGAAACAACTGGCCGCCATTGAAAACAGGAATGAAAGGGCCAGTGCGTGGACAGCCATGCTTCAGTCCTTCAAAGAAAGCGCCGACCGACTCGCGGAAAGGACTGGAACAGACCGGAAGAACCTTCCGCCCTCGTGGAGGTTTGCCTCCATGCCGGAGGATGGCCGGCAATGGTATGCCCACGGGAATGCCGTGAGCACGAATCTGCCTCCGCATGGATCCTTCAGTGTGGCCACAGAGGGCAGCCGGATCATCAACGGAATCTATCCCGCCGGTTTTTATTCGCACCTTTATTCAACGCGGCACCGGGCGGTGGTCGAATCACCTGTCTTCGTGGTTGAGGAAGGCGACCTTTACCTGAGAGTCGCGGGTGACGGCAATGCCTCGGCGCGTTATGTCATCCAGAACTACCCGCGCAATGGAACGGTCTATCCAGTCACCTCCATCAACAACTCGCCCGATTGGAGATGGATCCGTTTCAATCTGGATTACTGGTCAGGGGACGATGCCCATATCGAAGTGGCGACCGCGGCGGATCAGCCGGTGCTCGCCCGCACCGGTCAGGAGCGATCGTGGTTCGGACTCACCGACGCTGTCCTGGTGCCCCGGGGGAATACCCCACCTCAGAATGAACCGGCAGAATTCATCAGCCCTCTGATCGATGCCATTGAATCTTCTCCGGAAAGTCATTCCTCTGACCGCGCCCTGGCTGCCAGCTACCTCAATGCCATCGGGAGCACAATCCGGAAGTGGGAATCGGGACAGATGAGCGCCCCGGACAGCCGGTTCCTCGATGCCGTTGTCAGGAGCGGTCTTCTGCAAAACATCACTGAACCGGAATCCGCACTTGCCGGCCTCGTTGATTCCTATCGTCGTGTGGAGGCCGAAAAGGTGATGGTCCCGCGGCGTGCACCCGGAGTTCATGAAGGACCACCCCGCACCCAGAAGCTCATGGTCCGGGGCAATCACAAGGACCTCGGAAATCCGGTTCCCCGCAAGTTTCTGGATGTTTTCGGCGGAAGGGAATTCACGTCCACCAACTCCGGAAGAATTGAACTGGCGGAAGCCATCATGGACCGGGACAACACACTGACTTCAAGGGTCATCGTCAACCGCCTGTGGCACCACGTTTTCGGCCGTGGCATTGTGCCGACAGTGGACAACTTCGGCAGACTCGGGGAGAAGCCGTCGCACCCGGAACTTCTCGACCACCTGGCCTCAGAAATGGTCACCAATAACTGGTCCATCAAATCGATGCTCCGCCAGATTCTTGTCAGCCGGACCTTCCAGCTTTCCCCGTCACCACAGCCGGGGACATCGGAGATCGATCCCGCGGACATACTCCTGAGCCATTTCCCGGTCCGGCGACTGGAGGCGGAAACCATCCGCGACAGCATGCTGGCTGTCAGCCGTTCACTCGACCGGACTCTCCACGGTCCTTCCGCCGGGGAAAAGGCAGGACGCCGAAGCCTGTACCTCCCGGTCATACGCAACAACCTGAATGACTTTCTCACCACCTTCGATTTTCCGGCACCGGTCTCGACTCTCGGGCAGCGCAACGACACCAATGTTCCGGCACAGTCCCTCATGATGATGAATGACCCGTT
>JAUIAG010000340.1 GCA_030425355.1 Verrucomicrobiia bacterium | reverse complement strand
CCCCTGTGGTGACAGGGAGCGTGGGCGGTGCTTCGCTTTTCTTTGTCTGGCCAGTTGCAGCAGTGAGTCTGCCAGGTGGATCGAGCCATTGGGGGTGCGGGCTGCCGCCGCATCGGCCGCTTTTTCGCTGCTGGAGTGGGTTTGTGCGCGGGCATACCACATGAGCGGGTGCCACCATAGAAGGATGTTGATCAGGTCGTGGATGAGATGCCACTGGACGTCCTTTGACCGGACATGGGCGAGTTCATGAGCGAGGATCACGCGCTGTTGCCAGAGACTGAATCGGGATTCCAGATCTGCCGGGAGAACGATCACCGGCCGGTTGATACCGAGAGTCATCGGACTGGAAATCTGTGGTGAGCCGAGGAGCAGGACCGGTCTCTGGATATTCATCTGCTCGCGGAGGTCTTCCAGTGTCTCGATCAAAAAACGGTTTTTGACGTAGTGACATCTGGAGAGAAACCTTGCTGTGAGAAGTCTTGGGAGCAGATACCTCACTGCGGCGATGATCGATCCGGTCAGCCATATCCAGAGAAGAGCATCCGCCAATGGACCGCGGCTGTGCGCGGCATCACGACGCCCATATGACTCTGCAGACGTTGCGGGAATTGAAGCCATACGGGTCTGTGACGAATCCTCGGCGGGCTGGAGGTAGGTTCGGGGCGACCACGATGAACTTTCACCATAAACCCATGAAGCAACTGACCTCCCGGCGCCCGACACCTCCATGGTGATCAGAAGAACGAGTCCGGCAGCACAGGCATGCCAGAGATTTCTCCGCCAGACCGATGATTTGAGAAGAACAGCCACAAGACTGGTGATGATGACAATCTTGGCCGATTCGGCTGCCAGAAGGAGTATGAAGGTCCATAAGGAATCCGAGCGGAAAAGTGGCGTCATGATATCAGTCCTCAAGTTGCTTTTTTTTGCGTGCGATGAGTTTTTCGAGGTCTTCAAGCTCTTCGATTGAGACCTTTCTCTGGCTCATGAGCTGACTGACCATGCCGGTCAGACTGCCGAGGAAGAGGCGGTCCAGGATGTCCCCGACGACACCGGACTTGACTTCCTTATCCGTTACACTGGGGTGGTAGATAAACTGGCGGCCTTCCTTGTTGTGTTCAACCAGTCCCCGCTCCTCCATTTTCCGGAGCATGGTGGCGATGGTGGTGTAGGCGTGGGAGTCTCCTTCCTGTTCCAGGGAAGTCTGCACGTCATGGACTGTGGAGCCCTGCTTTTTCCAGAGGACCTTCATGATCCTGAGCTGAAGGTTCCCGATGGATCTGAGAGACCTGCCTTTCATTTTCCTGTTTGGTTGCCCTTCCACTGTGCGGTCGGAGATCGGAGAACCCCTGACGGACGGCGAATGGAATTCGATCTACTACTGCAATAGTTTTCCGCTCGAACGGACTCCTGTCAACAGGGCGGGGTGAGAAAGTTTTTCATATACCGGCTGTTATGCGGTGAGGTGGCTGGTAGTGTTGCGGGGTGAAGACGGATCAAACCGGCAGTGGTCGAATCATAGCGAATCTGATACGGAACCGGGCGATTTTCCGGACGACCTTTGTATTGCTGCTGGCGATAACCGGAGCGACCGCCGGGACCATGTGGCTGGTTTTTGAAGTGAGGAAGGAGCAGCACACCATATCCCGTCTGCTTGAGGAACATCCATCCAGTGAGGTCAGCACGTTGTCGCCGCTGATATCCGAACTCCGGTGGCAGCTTGGATTGGCCTTCCTGCTGCTGGCGGTGCTGATTGCCTCGGCCATCATGCTGATCATCATCCTCCGCGAGTATTTTTACAGCCAGCGAAGTCTGAAGAATCTGGAGCAGCAGGCAACCGACATCCTTGAAAGCATGGAACACGGGATACTGACCTGCGGGCTGGACGGCCGCATCGTCATGTGCAATCGCAACAGCCAGCGGATCCTCGGCATCGAATCCGATCCGCGCGGGAATAACCTGGAATCCATTGACCGGTTTTACGCGGATCTGGACCTTAACGGGCTGGCGACCGAGGTTCTTGAGACGGGTGAGGCGGTCCGGAATCGTGAATCCACCTTCAAGCTCAACAATCATCAGGTGGTGATCTCGGTCGACAGTCATCTTCTGCGTGGCGCTGACGGACGCATTGAGGGCACTGTCCATCATCTTCACGACATCACCCGCGAGAAGATGATGCAGGACCGGATGATCCGGATGGAGGGCTATATGGGTCTGGGTCCGGTCGCGGCCGGACTGCATCATGAGATCAAGAATCCGTTGAGTGCACTCTCCATCCACGTCCGGCTTCTCGAGGAAAGACTCGACCTCGACCCCGGGGAGGAGGGCGGGACCCAGCACCATATCGACGTGCTGAAAAAAGAAATCCAGCGGATCGGCAATGTTCTGGAAAGCCTCAGGGACTATGCAAAGGTCGATGCGCTTTCACTGGCCGCCACGGATCTTGTGGCGCTTGTCCGCGAGGTGATTGAACTGATGGAACCCGAGGCCGGAAGAAAGTCGGTTGAACTGTGCTTTGACATACACAATGGTCACCGGCTTATGGCGATGGTGGACAGGACCCGCCTGGCACAGATTGTACTGAATCTTATATTGAATGCACTGCATGCCATGGAAAGTCCCGGGAAAATCACTGTCGATCTTTCGAGGGTTTCCGGGTTTATTCTTCTCTCGGTTACCGATGAAGGCACCGGCATTCATCCATCAGCACAGCAACATATATTTGATCCATATTTCACCACAAAAAAGGATGGAGTCGGAATGGGGCTTGCCGTATGCCGGAAAATAGCTAGACTTCATGGAGGTGATCTTCAACTTGAAATTCCGGAAAAGGGAACCCGGTTTATTTTGAAAGTCCCGGTCAAAGCTGCTGATGGAAGTGCCGCCGATTAATCTTCTTATTGTCGATGACGAACCCAATATACTTGCCGGTCTGGCGTCGGGTCTCAAATCGCATTCCGTAACCATTTTTACAGCTGTTGACGGCGAGCAGGCCGAGCAGATAGCCGGCGAGGAGGTCATTCATATATTGTTGACCGACATGAGGCTGCCCGGGCGGCTCAACGGGATTGATCTGATCCGTCTTTTCCGGGAGAAGTTTCCGGAGATATCGGTCATGGCCATCACAGCCTTTGCCACCGTTGAAACAGCGGTGGAGGCAATGCGCCTTGGAGCCTTTGATTTTATATCCAAGCCGATTGATCTGGACCTGATCCGTCATCAGGTGGGCAAGGCCATTACGCATCAGCAGCTGCTGATGGAGAATCATCAGCTGCGGGAACAGCTGAGCCATGCCGGGTCCATATCCGGGCTCATAGGCAACAGTGAGACGACGCGCCAGATTGCGCGTCAGATTCGGCAGGTGGCAGACACCGATGCGACGGTCATGATCCTTGGTGAGAGTGGAACCGGTAAGGAAGTCACCGCCAGAGCCATTCACAACCTCAGTCACCGCAAAGCGCATCCATTCATGCCGGTCAATATGGGAGCCCTGCCTGAATCACTCATCGAAAGTGAACTATTCGGCCATGAAAAGGGCGCTTTCACCGACGCCAGGAAACAGAAAGCCGGCTATTTTGAAACCGCTCAGGGAGGCACTCTCTTTCTCGATGAGATAACTGAGACAACGCCCAAGACACAGATTGCACTGCTGAGAGTCCTCGAACAGCGTGAATTCCGCAGAGTTGGAGGAGACCGCTTTATCCCCTTCAATACACGTATCATCTCTGCATCCAACCGGGATGTGGATGAACTGGTGCAGAAAGGGACATTCCGTGAAGACCTCTATTACCGACTTAACATTGTCCCTCTGTTTCTTCCGCCGCTTCGAAACCGCAGGGAGGATATTCCTGTGCTTGCGGATCATTTCATGAGTCATTTCTGCAGCCGGCACGGCCGGCCCCTGAAGAGCCTTTCCAACGGCGCCATGGATGTTTTATGCAGTCGCATGTGGCCGGGCAATATCCGCCAGCTAAGAAATCTGATGGAACGGCTGGCTGTCACTGTCCATGGCGACACTGTGCAGATGGATGATATTCCTCCGGAAAGAAGTCCGCAGGAGGATATAGTTCCCTCCTCACTGCAGGAGGCCGTCGAGGCGGCTGAGAAGACAGCCATACTCAATGCCCTGCAGGAATGTATGAATCACCGGGAAAAGACGGCTGAGAGGCTAAAAATAAGTATAAGAACTCTTCACTACAAGATGAGTCGGTACGGACTGAGCTGAATCAGCCTGACGGCAGGGAAGCCTTTTTTACCGGGTAAATACATATCCGGCATCAACAGCCCAATAATCAATGACTGTTGATGCCGGAATGGGGGTTCTATATTTTTGTTTTGGTGTGTCCGGGAGGATTATTTTCTGCCGAACAGGTCCGCGTTGAGAGTGATCATCAAGGTGTGGTTGTTTTCAATAATTTGTCCGTCGCGGTGTTTGAGAGTCTGTTCCATGAATCCGCATTCGAGAGTCACCCGATTATTGAGTTTTCTGCCAACAGCGAGGTAGGCGCGGTTCTGATCAAACTGATTGCGGCCGACGTTTTTCCCCGCGTTGATAAATATTTCATCGGAGACCTTCATATAATATCTGTCGTCGTCCACAAAGGGGACTGAAAACCTTGTGAGCAGCCGGAATCGCAGCCGGTTTTCATACCGGAATGAGTGGGGGCGCGACGCTCCGGTTGTGAATTCTCCAATCTGCCTCTGTTCCAGTCGGAAACGGGTATTCCAGGATAGACCGGCAACCTTCCAGTTTTTCGAAATCTGTTCCCAGATGCGGTGCTCTGGAACGGGGCGGGGGACAGGGTGTTCACCGTATGGATAGGTCCGCATATAGCCATAGCCGGATCCTGCATCGACGCCCCATGGAAGTTTGTATGTCAATCCCGGCTGTATCAGCAACTGCTGGTTATTCAGACCGAGGTTGTCGCGGCGATACTGCCCATCAAGGTGCAGGCCGAGAGGTGTCTCTCCAATCTGGCTGTCGTTGAAAAAGTTCAGCCACATCGTGTCGTTGTTGTCGTATTGGGCTCCATCGCCTCTTGAAAAGCCGATGATGGCCAGTGCCATTGCCAGAAGGGCGATTCCCGCCCGATTCGATGTCATGGATTCCACATCAAGCAGGGTGGATGCCATCCGGGGCAACTCCGTGCTCCAAGGGCCTG
>JAUIAG010000339.1 GCA_030425355.1 Verrucomicrobiia bacterium | reverse complement strand
TTCATGAATACAGTTACTCATCCGACTTTCATGGCGGCATGATGAGCTTATCGTCCGGGCGCGGTTTGGGCCACCACAGGCGTGGTGCCCGGACCGGACCCGCACAGCCTATTCCGCCGGATCCGTTCCGTACTCCAGCTCGAGGAGCTTCCGCTGCTGAATTCTGAACATCTCATCCAGGCTCTGTTTTCTCATGTTGATCTGCTCCTTCATGTGATTGATGTGATTGATCATTTCCCTTGCTTTGGGACCGTCCGGTTCATCGAACTTCGCCCGGCTCATTTCCATCTCGAGCCTGCGCTGTTCCTGAGCCAGGGCATCCCCCTCGGCCTGAAGTGCCCGGATTGACTGCTTGAGCTGATGCTTCTGTTGCTCCTGGAGGTCCTCCTTCATGGACATGGTCCGCGCATTTTCCCTGAGGGTCTGGATCAGGTTCCGGGCGGTGTCATACTCATCCTGCCTCAGGTTCATCATCAGGATTCGGGATTGTTCATGGTAGCGGGGCCGGTAGGGGGAGTCCTTGAAGGCGGCATCGTCATTGGTTCCGAAGGCGGCCTGCAGAAGGGAAAGGATTTCCTCCAGTTCGTATTTCCGGGTGAGTTCGGCCATGGGGAAGGTCCGTATGAAGCGTCTGGTGGAGGGGTTCTGAGGCGACTCGATGAATCGGACGAGGATAAAGTTTGAGCGCGTTTCAAATCGGATATTGAAATCCGGCGAAGTGGCGGCGAAGTGGTTGAGTGTATCGAGGATATCGGACAATGGCACGGTTTTGAACTGCATGACCGGCATCCGTGTATCCCGAATTCTGGCATCGTCCGGGATGACCCAGTTGAGTTGCCCAACCGACTCGGTGGACTGAAGCTGCATGAGAAACTCGAGGACGGTGAAATTGCCGTCCAGAGCCAGGCCTGGCACCTCGATTTCCTGCAGTTGCGGGTAGAATCTGCTGACTGAGACGGAGGCGAATGGCTCGGGTGGCAGGGGGGGCACCATGGGGCCCCCGCCGTACATATCACCCGCGCCGCCGTATCCTCCGCTGCCATACATGTCCGCAGACCGGGCCTGGGCGGCAGACAAATCCCATGGTGCCAGTGGCGGAGGCGGTGGCGCGGGAAGTTCCGCTTCCCCGAAGGCCGGGGTTGATGCCGGTTCATTGAACTGAATCTGCGCTTGGCCCGGATCATTGTCCCGCGCGACGGAAGCGCTTTGGAATGTAATGACGCAGATGAGCGGGGTGAGCAGGAGTATTCCCGCGTTCGATTTCCTTTTTCGGTTTCTGATGGATATCATGACAGTTTCTGGTGGATTCATCGTTGATGGATTGTCCGGCTGGATGCAGGCGGCAATCAGAATCTGCAGGGAAATACGAATCTCACCCACCAAACCCCTCGAAATTGTTTTAACTTTTTTTACCGATTTCCCGGAGTGCCCTGTATGCCGGTGCCCGGCACCCCGATGAAAGGACCGGAGACCGGAGATTTCAGGATTGAAACAAGGTGAAAAGGCTACCGGTTCAGTGACCTGAGTCCTGTAAAGGCTTGTGAAGCCTCCATCCGGCTTTCTGGAGGAAATGCAGGGCGGCGGGGAGGAAGGCGAGGGCGGCGATCATGCAGGCGGCGACGCCGAAGGACATGACCATACCGAGGCTGGCGATTCCCTGGTGTTTGGCAAGGGTGAGGGATGCAAAGCCGGCGATGGTGGTGAGACCGGACACAAGGACGGCCTTTCCGGTGGAGAGTGAAAGAAATTCGATTCGGCCCTCCTCGGCGTAGCGATTGAGAATGTGGATGGCGTTGGTGACTCCGATACCGATGACCAGAGGAAGGGTCATGATGTTGGCGGGGTTGAAGGGGATGTCATTGAAGACCATCCATCCCACAGTCCAGAGTGAACCCATGATCACCGGAAGCAGCGCAAGGATGACGGCCACAATCGAACGGAAATGAATCAGGGCCAGAATGATGATGGCGATCAGGGCATACTGGCCGGCGTCGAGATAGCTCTTCACCAGCAGGGAGGTGTATTCGAAGAGCTGCACCGGCGTTCCGGTGACATCGGGGTCGACGGAGCGGAGCTGGGTCACAAAGCGCTCCTGGTTTTCGCGCTCCCAGATGTCGGAATTGGGGAAGACCTGAAGGAGGTATTTTCCTGTTCTGCCGATAAGCCGTGCTCTGAGAGCGGGGGGCAGATCCCCGATGGTGAGACCGCTGCTGATCTCCTGGTCTGCGAGGTTGTTGAACATCAGGCGGATGTCGGCCAGCAGCGCGGTCTGGTATTTGCGCAGCTGTTCAATGGACGCGGTCTTCCGTTCATCATTCAGCTGGTCCCGCAGCACCTGAACACTGTGAAGCAGGGATGAGAGTTCATTGAAGACGGCGGCGTTCTGTTCGGCATCCACCTGGTTCAGTGCCAGTTTCAGGTAGCCGGTGAGGGCCCAGAGTTCCAGTTTGAGGTTCTTGAGGTCGATGGGGCCTTCATCAATCGGTTGCCACTGGATATCACTGGCCCGCCGGACAATGGACTCCCTGAGCTCACGTCCGGCTGAAGGATCCCGGTTCAGAATCTCGGCGAGCATGTCGACGGAGGCCACGGAATCCAGTTCGAGAAAGGCATCCCGCCGGGCAATGGCTTCCTCCGCGTCATCCGCTATCGAGGCACAGTAAAGAATGGACTTCGATGCAGTGTTGAGAAGTTTCTTTTCGAGTGAAACCGAGGCGATGCCTTCTGTCTGAAGATGGAGGAGATTGTAGTCAAAGCTGGCCCGCGGAATCATCGCCACAGAGAAAAGTGTCACTGCGATGCAGAGCATGAGGATCTTGCCGGGGTGGGTCAGCCATACCTGTTCCACGTGGTGCCGCAGCGGTTTTTTTCTGGCGACGCGGGTGTCGATGCGGATCTGTTTTCCCTTGAGCAGCAGGAAAGGCAGAAGTGTCATCATCGGCACCAGGCACAGCAGCATTCCGCCGCCGGTGATGATTCCCATCTCACGGATCCCGTCGAAATTGGTGAATGCCATGGCGAAGAACGCTCCGGAAGTGGTGAGGGCACCACTGAAGATCCCCTTGCCGGTTTCGACCATACTGGTGGTGATGGCCGTGGCCCTGTCGGCTCCGGCCGAGACCTCCTCTTCAAATCTGGAGACGAGGTGGATTCCCAGGTCGATGGCGAGGCCGATGAGGATGGGCGCAAAAGTGATGGTGAGGATATTGAGGTGTCCTATGGTGAGCGTGGTGTAGCCCATGGTGTAGGCGAGGCCGACGACGAGACCGAGGCTGGCCTTGAGGGGCCGCCCGGTTTCGTGATAGCCGAAGATGAAAACCAGGGCCACGAGGATGAACGAGATGATGGACGCCTGGATCATGTCGCGCTGCGCCTGCTGCATCTCATCAAATTCGAGAACCGGTTCGCCGGTGACGCCGGCATTGACTCCGGAGACCTCCAGCCGGGTTTCTTCGGTGAACTGCCGGAGTCGGGAAATGACATCCCGAAGCCGTGTGTCTTTCCGGGGCTGTGTGGTCAGCAGCAGCACACGGCCGCTGTCGAAGGAGAGATACTGGCTTTGCGAGGCGGCTTCCGAGTTGCCGAAAAGTGCTTCCACGCCGGGGGAGGGCGGGTTGCCGGGTCTGTTCATGGCCTCCATGGCCCGGTTGACGATGCGTTCGAGGGCCGGGATGGTTTCCACCAGCTGCATGTTCTCGTCATTGCTGCTGGATGTCGCCCGGGCGAACATGTTGTTTATGCCCGAAAACAGTGACTGGAGGTTGGTGGAGGTGGTGAACTGGTTCAGGAATGGTCCGAAGCGCTCGAGGGTGGTGTCCAGTTTTTCCAGAGTCGGTTCATCGAGAAAGAACAGCGCCTTGTCACCCAGTGAGACCAGATTCCCCTTGTAGTAGGTGCGCTGGAAGAGATTGGTTTCCGACTGGACCCTCTGGGCCAGTCGTTCGATGTATTCCCGGTTTTTCTCGAAGTTCTCGCTCTGCACGAGGACCACGAGGTCCTCCGGGGACTCGAACTCGCCGAGGAACTTCAGGTAGATCTTATGGTATTTCTTGTCATCCCCGACGAGGTCATTGCGGGAGGTATTGAAGCCCAGAAAGAGGACGGTGATGACCGGGCAGATAAGAATGAGCAGCCACTGCGGCCAGATGAGGATCGCCGGGTTGTTGACCACACGCCCCGCGAGTAATCCCAGAAGCTTCTCGGCAAACGCGGGTCTCTTGGCACTCATCGGGATCCGAGTATTCTGGTTGTCAGGACAGCTGCGCGGTCGTGTAGACGTCCTTCACGTCCTCATTCTCCTCAAGAGCGTCGACCAGCTTCTGGATGGCTTCGGTCACCTCATCATCCACTTCAGTCTGCATGTTGGGAAGGAATGTCACATGCGCAACTTCCATCGGAATCTGCAATTCTTCAAATTTCTCATGCACGGCATCAAAATCCGACGGGTCGCAGATTATCTCGTAGACATCATCATCCCGGATCATGTCCTGGGCACCGGCCTCAATGGCGACTTCCATCATCCTCTCCTCCGACATGACATCGGCCTTGATAAGGATCTGGCCCTTTCGCTCGAAGAGACGGGTGACTGCCCCGGAGGTTGCCATCTGGCCGCCGTTCCTGTTGAGGATCAGGCGTATTTCGGCAGCCGTGCGGTTGCGGTTGTCGGTCTGCACCTCGCAGAAAATGGCCACGCCTCCGGGACCGAAGATTTCATAGGGCAGTTCCTCGTAGTGGATAGCTCCCGACTCGGCGGCTATTGCCTTCTTCAGTGCCCGCTGGATGATGTCATTGGGCATGTTGGCGTTCTTGCATTTGAGAAGCACCATTCTGAGCCGGGCATTCAGGGACGGGTCGTCACTGTTGCCGATGCGGGCCGCTATCGTGACTTCCTTGGCCAGCTTGGAAAAAAGCTGGCCTCGTTTGGCGTCATTGGCTCCCTTGGCACGTTTGATTTGTGCCCATTTGCTGTGTCCTGCCATGATTGAGCGTGTTCAACAGTGGAAGGGGGCTGCGGCGTTGTTTCCGCAACCCCCTCCAGGTTCTTTCTTGTCAGGCTGTAACTCTAGGACCGCGGGGAATTTTCTTCAATCTCATTCCCATCATCTCCGGGGTTGGAATCTCCGGCTGCCGGCCCGTCAATGCCCGCGTTCTCATCCTTATCCTCATCCTCA
>JAUIAG010000338.1 GCA_030425355.1 Verrucomicrobiia bacterium | reverse complement strand
GAAATCCACGCGCAATAAAGTCCGGTGCCGATGAGAAGGATCACCAGTGGCAGCCCCCACACAAGACTGCTCAGAAAACCGAGAAAATCGGACAAATGCTTCATGGACGGATCAGAGATGAAACGGAGGCAGAAAACAGAGTCAGAGTTCGCGGAGTGAATCGCGGAAATGCCCGCGGAAAGCGACGAATACGGCGACAAGCACCCAGACCGACCCGGTCACAAAGATCCAGGCCAGACTGGAAATCACGGCGGTGATCGAGAGGGACTGAACTCCGCTGAGAACCGGTGGCAGGACGGCGATGCATGCTGAAACCAGACCGAACAGCAACCCGGTTGCGAGCAGCAGCCAGTGTTCAAGCCCGACCTGCCATCGGAGTGTCCCTCTCCGGAAGCCGATGGCTTCGAGGACACCGAACTCCCCTGCCCTTTCGAGCACGTTCCGCAGGGCAATGACGGCTATGCCGAGGCTGCCGAGGATCACGCCGAGCTGCCCAAGCAGCTGGAAGGTGGAGATGTAGGTGTTCTGCACGGCGTTGAAGCGGTTGAGCACCTGAGCTGATGGCGTGATCTCCATGCCGAAGTCCTCCATGACGCGGGTGAGGAGTCTGGACATCTCGTCGGCATCGGGCGCGTTGATGAGAAACTCGCGAAAACCGGAGATTCCGGGGAAGGCTTTGCGGAAGTTCTTATCGGAAATGAGAACCGATCCCTGCAGCATCGATCCCTGGAGAGTTGCGACAAAGCGGATTGTCACCGGACTGCCATCGGGACCCGGATATTCCAGCGTGTCTCCGGTGGTTTTTCTCAGGGCCCACTGTAGTGTGGCGGCATCGATGATGGCGGGTATGGATCCATCTTCGAGAGTTGCATTGAGAAGTTCCCATCCGGAGAGGTTGCCGGCATTCAGACCGTCCCATGGGCTGCCTGAAAAGGAGAAGGCCCCGACAGCGGAGAGCCGGGACGGGTCCACTCCGAGAACTTTGGGCTGCTGCGCCATGTTGAGATTGAGACAACTGGCGTCATCGCCCTCGCGCAGCCTCATGGGAACCCATTCGAGATTCTCAAGCTCATCCGGATCGAAACCGAAGAAATCGCGCCCCTCCTGACTGTTGAGGTCATGGACGACGGGGACAGCCGAACGCCCGTAAAGTGCATATCCGCCGGTTCCCGAGTCGCGACTGGATGCGTCGGCAGAAGCGTCCATGCGGAACGGACTGATAGCTGTGACGAGAAACCCGCCGCAGGCAAGGCTGGCGACCACCGCGAGACTGCGGCCGGGGCGTCGTGCCATGTTTCTGATGGCGAGCTGCCATCGCGAGATCCGCGGATCGCTGGCTGTTCGGAGAACCGTCAGCCACATGTTGAAAAAGAGGTGGATTGAAGCCAGCGCCAAGGCACCGGAACCGAAAAACATCCCTGCCGCCGATGGCCCCTGTGCCTTAAGAGCGGGGACAAACAACCCGGCCGCGCCAATCAGACACGCCGTCGCCAGCCACGGGAAACGCCCGGAGCGTTTGCGTTTTTTTCCGTCTGCCGGTTTGTCCTGGTCCATGTCGGGAAGAGCCGCCGTCGAGGACACCAGGAGTCTGGATGGGGAAAGGCGGGAGTATTTCCAGAAAGCCATCGCCATGGCCCCGAGGGCGACGAGGATACCGCAGACAAGGCCGATGATGGCAGTGGATGAACTGGCGAAGAACTCGATTCTGGTTTCAGCGACAGCGTCCTTCCATGCGGTGGTCAGCCCGTAAACCATAAGCTGGGCATAGAGCCTCCCCGCCAGGACACCGGCGATCGACCCGGCCGTGGCTATGATCAGGCCTTCGGTAAACAGAATCCTGCGAACCCGCGGGACGGTATAACCAATCGCCGTGAGAATTCCGATCTCGTGAAGCCGCCTTTCCACACCGAACTGGAAGAAGAGCATCACGAGGATAAGAGCTGACAGGATCAGAAAGAAACTGAAGGAGATAAACAGCTGACCGAAATCGAAGGACTGTGAGGCGGATCTCATGGCATCCCCGCGAAGGTCGACGGAGGTAAAGCCTATGGCTTCCGGGGCGAGGGATCCGAGAATCCGGAGGCCGACCTCGCCGGCAGGGGGCAGTCCACCATTGCTGTCCGAAGACTCGGACTCGAAACGCACGGCCGTGATGTCCCCGAAGCGATTGGCCCACATGCTCCGGGCATCATCGAGGCGCAGGAATGCCTTGGGAGTTCCTCTGAAGTCCTGCCAGTATTTTTCATCCTTGTCGAGGATCCGATCGAGGTCGAGGGGAAATCCGGCATCCCAGTCCCGGGTGGTCTCGGCCTCGGCAACACCGGGAAAATCCGGCATGAGGGTCCGGTCCGCCGCCTTGCCCTCCATGGGGATAACGGCATGAACCGTGAACCGTCTGGAAGCTGTTTCGAGGCGGTTGGCCTCGCCCATCAGATAATACTCGAGGGTTATTTCATCATCCGGGCCGGCGTTCAGGTCTTCGGCCAGCCAGTCGTTGAGGACGATTCCGCCGGGCGGGCAATCCCCGATCAGATCCGGATCCGAAGTGCCTGACACCATCGAGTAGGGGGTCGACCCATCCGCGGAGTCGATGGAATTGACAAAATAGGTGAGGAATTTATGGGAGGGCAGGCCGGTGGCTTCGGCGGCCTTTTCGACCGGATCCTCAAGGAACACCCGGGGCGAGGAGAGTTCCACCACCTTCAGCGAATCCACCGGGGAACGGTCATTCACGGAAAGCGAGGCATCATCAAGCGTCCAGATCTCCTCCATGGACTTCAGAAGGTCTCCGGCGGCGGATTCGGTTTCATCACCGGATTCAGTTTTGAATTCAACCAGGACCATGTTGGCTTTAGCGCCGAGTTCGAGTTCATCCTGCAGTTGATTGAGAGGCACAAAGGCTGTTCTCGGTGCCGACTGACCGGTGTAGAGCGAGAAGGCACCCAGGGACTGTCGCGGCAGAACTCCAGCGACAGTGGTGCGCCATGCCACCGCAAAATCCTCCTGCGGTGTGAGAGCCGACTCACGGGTGAGAATACTGGGTTTTTCCAGTCGGAGGAGTATTTCATCCCCGCCGCCTATGCCGAGCTGATCGGCCAGTGCCCGGTTCAGCCACACACCGGACCGCGATGATTCCGAGTTCGGCTCAAAAAACGGATCGAACTCCCAGAAATCAGGGGTGACTCCGAGGATCTGCACCTGATTGGCACGGGCGTCCATTTTGCTTGAGACGGCGACTCCCCGGGTCATCAGAGCGGCAGTCATGCGGGTGCCAGAGACAACGGTGGACATTTCCTCCGAAAGCGAATCGCGGAAGAACCGGTCACCGGCAGTGATCACCTTGTCGATGGTGCCGACTCTGAAAAGTGCCTGCTGACGGAGGCTGCCCTTGACGGAGTCCCCGACAAAAAGTGCGCCGGCCAGAACCCCGGTTCCGACCAGAGTTCCGAGAAATGTCCCGAGGTGGTTTTTCCAATAGTATCCGGCGCTGCGGAAAGCGAATCGGGTCAGGTTGAAAATCTTCATGAAGCGGAACCGGTTGCGGAGTGGGCTTCGGCGGAGACTTCGACCAGCCTGCCGGAATCGAACTTGAGGACCCGGCCCATCATGGCGGCCAGTTCCATGGAATGGGTCACCACAATCAGGGTGAGTTTCTGGCTGCGGTTCATCTCGAGGAGCAGCTCGGCCATGTGAGCCGCGGTTTCCGGATCGAGTGAACCGGTCGGTTCGTCGGCGAGGATGAAGGCGGGCTGGAGCACCAGCGAACGGACCAGTGCCACCCTCTGCCGCTCGCCACCGGAAAGCTCGGAGGGCCTGTGGGTCAGTCTGTCGCCCAGCCCGACCCGCTGAAGGAGGCCGGCAGCGCGATCAGATGTTTCCCTGTCGGGTTCCCCGTGAAAAGCGAGAGCCGGGACGAGTGCATTCTCGAGAACACTGCATTGAGGGAGGAGGTGGTGATTCTGGAATAGGAACCCGACCGTCTGGTTGCGGAATCGCGCCAGTTCATCGGGTGATTTGGCAGCGAGATCCTCTCCCTGAATGATGACTTTGCCGGAATCAGCCCGGTCAAGGCCCCCGATGATATTGAGGAGGGTGCTCTTTCCGCAGCCGGACGGCCCGACAAGCGCAACCGAATCGCCGGCCGGAACAGCCATTTCAATTCCTTTCAGAATCTGCAGATCCTCACCGGTTCCCGGGGTCCGGAATGATTTGGTGACCCCTTCCAGCACAATCAGCTCACTCCGTTCTGCCATATCATGAGGTTACCGGGATTCCGTATCACATAAAGATGAAAATATTGCCGGGGTGAGTGATATTCTTTGACTCGGGGGTGAGCGCTGCCGATTTTGTGGACAGCTGATGCCTTATCGACAGGCAGGATTCGCGCCCGCATGCATACCCGGAATAGAAGGAGAAGATGAATAATTCCAGTCCACTCTGGTCGGTGATGATCCCGACATACAACGGCAATCCCGAATATATCCGCGAGACCCTCGAAAGTGTCCTCGTGCAGGACCCCGGCCCGGAACATATGCAGATCAGGCTGGTTGACAACGGATCAACACGCCATGACTACCGGAAGCTTGTCGAGGACATTGGTGGAGGACGAATCGAATACCACAGGCATCCCGAGACGGTCACCTATCTGGAAAACTTCAACTCCTGCATCGACCAGGCACGGGGAACGCTGATGCACCTGCTTCACGATGACGACTCGGTCGAACCCGGATTCTACCAGGCAATTAAAGAGGCATATGAATCCCATCCTGAAGTGGGCTACATCTTCACCCGTCACCGTTTCATGGATGAGGCAAGCCGTGTCCAGAACCTCTCTCCACTGGAGGCTGAAACCTCGGGAATTATTGAAAACTGGCTGGACCGGATTGCTGTGCAGCAGTGTGTCTACTATGCGAGTGTGGTGGCTCCCCGTGAAGTCTATGTCCGTGAAGGGAAATTCAATCCCCGGTTTATCGCCGCCGGGGATGACTGGGAGATGTGGGTGAGGCTGGCTGCAAAATACCCGGTCTACTTTATCACCGAACCGCTGGCCAATGTGCGTATCCACTCGGGGTCGATGTCCCGTTCACTGTTCCAGAACGGCACGCTTATTTCTGAAAGCCGCAAGGCCATTGAAATATTCACCCCGCACCTTCCCGCTGACAGTCGAAGGGCACTT
>JAUIAG010000337.1 GCA_030425355.1 Verrucomicrobiia bacterium | reverse complement strand
TGTGGCGCTGGATGAGGACGAGCAGATTGTGGCTGCGATCGGGATTCGTGCCAATCAGCGGCAGGCTTTGTTCCATCACGAGTGCTGGTCAGCGGCGATGACGCACCAGGTCCGCCGGGAACTGGCCACGCATGCCCTGCAGGTGGCGGAGATGCTTCAGTCGTGGCGGATATGGATCAACAATCAGGATGTGCTGTGGGCCGAGATGGGCTTTGATCCGGTGGCTCCGGACCAGCTAGAAGGGCTGCCGCAGGGATTTGGCGACTGGAAACAGGAATGGAAGGCGCTCCAGCTCAAGTCGGACATTGCGAGTGATGAGAACCTGGCCCGGCAGTTTGAACTGTTGCGGATTCAGAATCAGGAGACGAACGAGCGCCTTGAGAAAACCGGCCGGATGATGAAGATCATCAGCTATATCCTGGTGGCGTGTATAGGCTGTGCCGTGCTATTCGGGGCGTTTTTATATTTTCAGAAGAGCCGGTGAGTTCCGGCACAAGGCCTGACTGATTCTGTTTGTTTGAGACGGGTGGCGCGGGGCATATCAATTCCCGGTGAAGGTCTGCTGCGTTTTCGGTGTTACTTACATATTCCCTACTGTCCTGTGGGAATGAGAACGCAGCGGAAACCGACCCGGCGGTCTCCCGAGTCCCGGATGGGCACGCGGGTGAAGGGGTCCTTGCGGGGATTTCCGGAAAAATCATAGGCCCAGCCGACAGTGACGGCTCTGCCGGCATCCTCGTCCCAGGCCCATTCGCGGACATTGCCGAGGATTCCATGGAATCCGAACCGGGAGAATGGCTGTCCATCCGAGACGGGCGAGGGGGCTTTGAAGCGTTCCTTGAGACTGACAATTTCGCTGTCTGCCATCTGTTGAAAATTATTCTTCAGAAAGTCGCCTCCATCCTCATCGCTGACTCCGGCCAGGAAGTAGAACTGCTGGCTAGTGGGCAGCGTGAACTGCCATCGTCCCTGCAGGGTTGAAGCCAGTGCGTCGTTGAGGCGGTTGCAGAAGGCATTGGCTTCGGTCCACGAGATGGAATTGACGGGGAGTTCGTTGCCGTGCTCGATGGACGGGTTGTCTCCGTGGTAGTACTGAAAGACATTCTGAGGGATCTCGCTGCGGCTGATGAAACCTCCGGTGGTGTCGGGGATCGATCTTTGGGGGCGTCTGTTGCGCTGCATGGACCTGCCCGGACCGAACAGTTCGGACATGGATCTCGAACGGGCCTCGTAGGGGTTGAATCCCGCCCCGGGACTGTTGAAGGCCCCCCGCGAAGCTGTGGCAAAACCGGATGAGAATTCACGGCTGCCTGGAGGAACATGATTGCCGGGGAGGTCGGCAACGTAGATGAACTCCATCGGAAATTCCTCGAAAGGCAGAACCCAGATGTCGCCGTCGGCCGGAGCTGCAAGCGGGTCGGAGGTGGTCCGGACCGTGGCGACCTGCACCGGGGCCGGCGGCTGGGCAGCCGGTTCAGCTTCGGCGGCAACAGGTCGATCCGCTGCAGGTGTCGAAGGAGGAGACGGGGGCAGATCGGAAGAGACAGCGGGAAATGATCTGACCGGATCCGGTTCAGGGATCACCACACCGGTGCTCACGGGGACTGACATCTCAGGCTCAGGCTCAGGCCCGGGCATTGTCCTGGGGACGCTGGCCGCCATCTCAACAGTTTCGCCGTCCGGGAAATCGAAATCATCACCATCGGGAAGCTCCATGAGAGAGTCGGGATTGAGAGTGATGACAGTGGATGGTTTTTCCGGTTTCCGGGGCTGCTCTGATTCCGGAATGTCCGTGCTGGTGCCGGTTGGAGAATCATCAGCCGTGCCGGGTTCCACCGACGCCCCGGCCGGAGACTGTTCCACGACACCGGCCATGGAGTTGGTGTCCGTTGTCATGACTTCGTCCGGGGGCGATTCGACACTGTCGCTTTCCCCGACGTCGGTGATGAGCACCACCTCACCCGGTGGAAGGTCGCTGCGGTCCTGACTGGCGGCAATGTCATCGGTTCCCCCGGTCAGTTCATCCTCCATGCCGCCGGCATCCGGAGTGAGCGGGTCGGGCACTGTGACGGCGGCCACCGATGATTCGATGGGCTTTTCCGGTGAATCCTGTTTTTCCGTAGCGGTCCCGGGATTGGCGTCGACGCCGGCGGTTTTGGCGGTGGTGAGTGCCTCCGGACCTTCGGGCATCCCGGCCATGTCGGGGGCGGTGGAAGAGTCGGCGGTCACGGACCCGGCGACGGACCGGCTTCCGGATCCGGATGCTGACGGATCCGGTTCGGTGGCGCTGGCATCGACCACGGGGTTGCTGCGTCCTGAGCCGATGCGTTCCAGTTCAGAAATGTCATCATCATCTCCGGCAGCATTGTCCGGGGCTGGATCCAGCACGGAGACGGCCGGTTTGAAAAAGTGCCTTTCGATGGCTGGGGGGAGCAGCCATGCGGCGACGAGGATGGCGGCGGCCCACGAGGCGGCGGAGACCAGCGGGTATCGTTTGCGTGGCCGGAGATCCTGCCGAAGCCTCGGGATATTCAGCTGCTCCAGACTCAGGTCGGGATAAAGGAGCCACGAAGCCAGCTGCTTCCAGAAATGGCTTTTCTGTCCGAGAGCTTCCCAGAAGGGATGTGGCCGGAGTGGGAACTGGATGGGCTCATTATCCATGTTCTCCCGGAGGACGATCCCCAGAATCATCCGCCCGATGGCATGGAGGTCATCCAGGTAGGCTTTGTCACTCGCCGAGTCCTCAAGGAAGGAGAAGCCGGTGAGGATGGGGTAGAAGCGCGTGCTGCTGCCTTTGGATTCCTTCGGTTCGGTTCTCCTGAGCAGGATGGTATGGCAGTTGAGGTTCCCGTGGGCCGCGCTGCTGATGCCGTAGTAGTCATCGAGAGCCGTTGCGAGATCGGCGACAAAGGCATGGAGCTGCTTTTCGCTCCACTGAAGGTCCAGCTTCTGGTTGAGCGTTGGAAGTTCGTGATGGGGTTCGACCCAGATGAGCTGCTTTTCGTCCCGATGGAGCTCGAGAATGGGGACGAAGTGACGGCTGCGACTGGCCAGTTTCTGAATGGCTGTGAGCTGGTCGTGTACCTGCTCAGCGTAGACTACAGAAAGCGATTCAAGATTGAGGACATTCAGGATGACATTGCGGTATTCGGAGGCTTCGAGGTTGCGCGCCAGGTAGCGTTCGCATCCCGAAGACCAGTCCTTCAACTGGCTTATGACCTCATAAGTGCCAAATGTCTTCATATCCGGGGCGGTATCCATTTTAAAACGCATCCATGGGGATGGTGTGAGCGACAGCGTTTCTGCCTTAAATCGCGTCAGTGCCCGGACAACAAAGTGTTTTCGGGGCACGCAGCAACGCTGCTGTTCATCAATGGATTACCGCATAAATCTATCAGTCTTTCGCCTGAATTTCAAAAAACGGGGCTATGGCCCTGCCGATTGCCGCGTGGAAATCCGTTTGCGGATCGATACCGAAGTTCCGGATGGCGGAAATGTCCATCATGGTGTTCTGTGGGCGGGGGGGGCCCTTTGGCGGGTCGTTGTCCGGGGCAATATGTGAATGGTCCAGTCCGAGAGATTTCGCCATGCTGACAGCCATCTGGTATTTGGTCATGGGCTGGTTTCCCGACCACTGAAAGATTCCTTCGGGAATGGCACCGTCTCTCAGCTTCATGCGGGTCAGTCCGAGAAGGACGTCCGCGACATCATCGACGTGGGTTGGGAAACGGATGGCCCAGTTATCGAGGCGCCGTGCGGAGAGTGGCGGCAGAAGCGAACGGGCCACATCGGTCACAGCGGATTCACCGAGTTCCATGACCGGGCCATAGAGCACCGGCACCCGGAGTACTGCCAGCGGACAGCCCGCCCTGGCCGCCTCCACTTCACCCATCAGCTTGCTCCGGCCATAGAAATTCAGCGGCCGCGGCTGGCTTTCCGGTGTGTAGGGCGGGTTGTCGCCGGGGAATACATAATCCGTCGACATGAAAATCATGGATGCTCCCGACTGGTGGCAGGCCCGTGCCAGAAACCCGGTGGCGTCCACGTTGATGCGGGTGGTGGTTTCGTGATCGTTCTCGCAGGTATCCGGGGTGCGGACTGCCGCAGAGTGGATCACCAGATCGGGTGAGTGGTCCGCGATCAGCTGCTCCACATCCTCCTGTCGGGTCAGATCTGTCTTGACCAGCCCGTGGCCCGGACGGGTCAGACAGGTTCCCACTGTCCGGATTCCCTCGTCCTGCGCTTTGATGAACTTTCCGAGCACAGCCCGGCCCAGCAACCCGCTGGCACCTGTGATGATCACTTTCATATCAGTGCAATCCTTTCCCTTCTCCCCGATCCATGGGGTTTTTCCGGGTGTTCCGAGTTAATGAGACATCAAAAGTGGAGAAATTTCCAGTTCCCGGACAGTAAAAAGGCCGGTTCGGACGAAATATCGCACCGTAACCGGCCTGAATCTATGAAGATTTGTAAATTTCTGTCCCTGAGGCACCTGGGGAGTGTGCCGGTGGATGACCTGTGGGGTTATGAAATGGCGGTGATACCAGGCATGGCCACTTCTGGGGTCTGGAGGTCCATGCCCCAGTCGAAGATTGGATCGCCCTGAGCATCCTCCTGATTGAGGGCGAACTTCATGAGGTTCTGATTGGAGTTGAGGGCGTCCTCGTAGGTGACCATCTGACCGGTGTAGGCAGCCATGCGGCCCATGAGGGACAGGCAGGTGCTCTGTGCCATCCATTCGCCGTCGTTGATTGGTTCGCCGTTGCGGATGGAGGCCATCATTTCATTGTGTTCGACCTGGTACATGTTGGGTCGCTCGCCGCGGAACCGCCAGCGGTTTTCGCCGGTGATGGTGAGGTTGCCGAAAGCCTTGATCTGGGCCACTCCTTTGGTGCCGATAAAATAATCCGAGTTGTCGTTGACGCATCCGGCCTGCTGGCGGCAGTGATGGTATCCGCGGGCGCCGTTTTCATATTCATAGACGACGGCGAAATGGTCGAAGATGTGGCCGTAGTCCTTGCCGGTTCGCACCTGTCGTCCACCGTGCGCCCAGCACTGGAGCGGTTTGACGTCCTGCATGGCCCAGCTCATTTTGTCGATGGAATGGCAGGCCTGCTCCATGATGTGGTCGCCCGAAAGCCATCCGAAATAATACCAGTTCCTCATCTGGTAGAGCA
>JAUIAG010000336.1 GCA_030425355.1 Verrucomicrobiia bacterium | reverse complement strand
TTCCGGAAATCGACCATCGGACCGAATCCTGTGGCGAATGGATTCACACGGCTTTCAAAATCGGTTCCGGAGAACAGCAGCCCGGCCTCAATCCGCCTGGCGTTGGTGGCGGCTGACGAAAATGTGTGAATGCCGGATTCACCACCTGCTTCCATATTTTTGTCACCAGTCAAGCGGGATGAAATGGAAACAACGGACGGAAAGCGCCATCGGGACGCCACCGCCCTGCCGCAAAAAAACCGGCTTTATATCACCCGCTGCCAATGCACCGAACATTTGACATTTCCATTCATTTCGCCGACGGTGATTCCAGCCCCCACCCGCGTATTCGTATTGATAACAACAATTCTGCATTCATTTTTTATGAGAGGAACCATGAAACCAGCCTGTAGCAAACTGTTGATGATTTTTGTCCTGACATTTATGAACGCCCTGATGGCGCCGGCCCAATCCCCGATGCCAGAAACCGGCACAGTTGAGCGGATTGTCATCGAAGAACTGGCCAGACAGCACGCACGTCAGCTGGCGGAGGTCAATTTCGATCTGATGAGAGCCACAGCCGAGGGAGTCTCCAAATCCACCCCGGCTATGCAGGCCATGATGAAGGTGCAGAAAGCCCTTCTTGCCGAACTGGGGATCCTTCGCAGCAAAGAAAAAAGACATCTTGAGGCGATGGCGGAATCTGAAAACCACACACAGAAAATTACCGGACAGGCGGATACAGCCATCCTCCAGGCCGAACTCCAGCAGGCACGACTGGAACTGGCCCACAAGGAATCCGCAATCCAGCACTTGAAAAAGCATCTGACACAAGCCAGCTCACATGCCGAAGACCCGGAAGTGGAAAATGCTGCCTCTATGGATCCGCAGGATCACGGTGAAGAAAACGGACCAGAGGAATCGGAGGTGGAAGAAGATGCGGAAGAGGAAGAGGAAGACGAGGAATCGGACGGCGAACCGGAAAACGAACTGGAGATAGAGGCGGATGAAGTCATCTTCAACCAGCCCTTTCACGGACGGGATATCCACCTGAACATAAAGTCTCTGAACCTGAATATAAAGGGAGGTGTGACAGTGACAGGATCCGGCACGGCCTTGAATGAATCGATTCGGAAATCGCTGATGGCGGCCATGAAGGACAGAAATCCCGCGGGGATTGAAGATACGCAGTCCTTCTCGGGTTTTTCACCGGCAATGCCACCGGAAGTCCCGCTGCCGGGTTTGCTGAAGCACAGGCCCATCAGGGCCGGTCATGACCGTGGCAATATGGTGGATCCGCTTTCGGGAGACGCTCGTTGATGATTGCCGAATAAGGTCCACAACCCGATTTCATTGAACTGCCATGCGCCGATTGTGTATCACCGCTTTTCTCATTCTGAGCCCTCTGGCTCTCATTTCTCATCCGGGCGATGGCATCGCCGTGGACTCTCAGGGAAACATCTACTTCACCGATGTCAACGCCCGGACAATATGGAAATACACGACGGATCACCAACTGAAACCGGTGGTCAGGGATAGATGGAGCCACGGCCTGTGTATCGACAGCCTCAATCGACTGTGGATAGAAGTCGAAGTCAACAACACTCTCTATTCTGTCAAACGAATAAGCCCTGACGGAGTTGAAACGCATATCCTCGGCCCCGTCGAAAGGGGACCGGAGTTTTATGGCGTCAACCTCGTCGCGGACTCTGAAAACAACCTCTACTTCCCCTACTCGGAACCGCCGGACTATTACTTCTCAGGCATCAGGCGCAGATCCGCCGACGGGACGGTTTCGCTTGTGGCCGGCGGGGATCACTACGGCCACAGGGACGGTCATGGCAGAGAAGCCGGTTTCACTGGAATCAACGCCATGCGCATGATCCGCGATGGATCCATCCTCGCGGTGGATGGCGATTCCATACGGAAAATCGGCACTGACGGGACCGTCTCAACCATTTATCGCGGCATCAAGGCAGCATCACCCGAAGACCAGCCCTTTGATAACGGCAACCCCGCCGTCAGTAACCGCCTCTATGGGCTGGATGCAGATTCCCATGGAAATATCTATGTGGCCTATCACGGCAATCGCCGGATCATGAAGATCACTCCGAATGGTGTGGAGTCGGTCTATCGTTCCCGCAAACCGTGGTCACCTGTCGGAGTTGTTGTTTTCAAAGACTCCATCATCGTCAAAGAATCAGGCCTGGAACCGCACAGCGACAGTCCCGGGCCGCGAATCAGGAAAATTGCCCCGGACGGGGCCGTCTCCACCCTGGTCACGGTCACTCCGGAGAATTGACTGACCACGGGCGTACTTGGATCTTTTTATTCATTCTCCCCCACGCCCGATACCGGACATTTGCATACAATTATGCGGGGATGCATAAAACAGGCCGGTGGGATGATATAGTCGCCGCCGGGATAATCCTGATGACCCGCTGATCAAACCCGGACCGGAACCCGTGTTATCGACACATCATAATACAGGCACCAATGCGGGAGTCATATTCAGGCAGGCCTTGATTGGAATTTATTTAATTTTATAATGCGGACGGGTGCGGGCGTTTGGCAAAGTGCGGGCCCGCCGCTCCGATCGTCAGGGCCACCGACAAGACGCCCTGCCCCTGTCACTCCCCTGTAGAATCAATGACCTTACCGAAATCCAGAGTAGTCCTGGCAATCATCGTGGTTGTCATGGTGATTGTGCTGCAACCTTTCCATTTGTGGTCGCAGGTTCTGACGGAACCGTCGGTGACGGACTCCAATGATCTTCAGAAGGTGTCTGCCGTCGCATCCACGGAGGACAGTGTGAGTCAGTTGCGCACCCGTCTGAAGGACGTTGAGGCAGGCCTGGCTGATCCGGGAGGGGATTCGGAGGCGACGGCCCGACAGCTCATCAAAGAGGCCCGGGCGGCGCTTGATGCAGCCGAAGCCTCACGAACCGCAGCCCGGAACTACGGGCAATCAATCTCCAATTTCGCCGAGGAGAAAGCGCGGCTGGAGTCCGAAATCCGGACCCGACGCAACACACCGGTTTCACTGACCGCCCCGCTGTCCGTTTCCGATGGAGTGGATGCGATCAGCACACGCCTGACAGCCCGCCAGTCGAATTTGAACACCCTGAAAGCCGAGCTCAAGCAGCTGGAGGACGCAGGAGCCGCCGATGCATCCCGGCCGGCAGCCATCCAACGGGAACTGCAGGAAAACAGGGCGGCCATAGAACAGAACCAGAAGACACTGAAAGAGCTTGAGGCCACCGGCGATACCAGCCCTTCGGGATTGAGAACCATTCTCCTCCGGGCAAGGGCAATCCAGCATGCCGCCGCCAGTCAGAAACTGAATGAGGAGCTGAACACCCATGCCCAGCGGTATGAACTCAACACTCTCCGCCGGCAGCTCCGCGAACTCGAGGTGCAGACTGTCGAAGCGCAAATCAGACGGATCAATGAACTCATGGCCGAAGCAAGACAGGTGCAGGCACGAAACCTCGCCGGCAATCTTGAGGACCTCCCCACCGGCCTGCAGAACCGGATCCCGGCCGCCCAGGAAATCATCGCCAGGAACAACGAGTATTCCGAATCCAACCTGGAAGTTGTCGACAAACTGAAAATCCTTCAGAAGTCCACCCAGTCCATGCAGGGGGATCTGGAGAAGCTGAATGAGGAACTGGAATCCCTCAGCAAGGAACTGGATATCGGCGACGCTGATGAAATCCTTCGTCAGGTCATGGTGGAACGGCGACAGGATCTGAAGAATCAGCTGGTTTCCGGAGTTCAGGTCAAGGAACTCGAAGACCGGCTGACCAAGGCACGACTCCAGCGTTTCCGCTATGAACAGGCCCTGCGGCAGCTCAATCCCGGCACTCCCGATTTCGAGGAAAAAATCCAGTCCATGGTCCCGGATGACGGGGACCGTGAGAGTAACACCGAGGCCATCCGCCGGCTCCTCATCAAGCAGAAGGAAGTCCTTGAAGCACTGGAAGCCAACCAGCGCGAACTTCAGATTTCCCTCGAGAAAGCTCTGACTCTGGCCCGGGACTACGAATCCCTGCTGAAGAACTTCGGCGCCTTTCTCAATCGCCAGCTGATGTGGGTGCCGACTTCCAAACCCATCTGGCTGATCTTTGGCTCGATCGACGAACTGCCGGAGGCGCTTGGGAAACTGAAGGAATTGTGCGTGGAGCTGGTGGACCGGTTCCTGACGGTGACCCAGATTGTCGAAGTGGTCCTTTGGTCCCTGGTCGCCCTCTCAGTGTCCCTCTTCGCCACTCTCAAATCCCGGGGGTGGAGGAAAAAGTTTGAGGATATCGCCACCAGGGTGCGCAGGGTCTCAACCGACCAGTTCGTCCTCACTCTCCGGATGCTGTTTTACTGTCTGCTCTTTCCCCTCCGCTGGACGGCGTGGATATGGGCGGCGTTCATGGTCTTCTGGACCGGCGCACGGGATCTGGTGATGGGCGAGGCCATTGCTTACGGGCTGCTGGTTGCCGCCATAATCTGGCACTGGCATTCCTTTCTCAGGTGGATGAACGCCGAAAAAGGGGTCTGTCCGATACACTTCCGGTGGCGCGGGGAACTGCTCGCCCGCAGCCTCTCCTGTTTCCGGTGGCTGGTGCCAATCATCTGCGTGATGAGTTTTGTGATAACGGTGCTGGAGTTCACCGGCGATCCGGTGCTTCGCGATGTCATTTCAGACCCAGCCCTCATGGTGTGCTTTCTCTCCTACATGGTCTTCTTCATCCTCATTCCCGGTCCTGACGGGAAAAACCTCCAGCAATTCTTTGATGTCACCGGAGTCGGATGGCTGCAGCGGTTCACCCCATTCTGGCGATGGTTTCTCATTGCTGTTCCGGCGGTTCTCCTTGGCCTGACCGCATGGGGATACCATTTTGCGGTGGTCAACCTCGGCCTGCATTCTCTCTTCATGCTGCTGTGGCTGGGGGCCGGTTTGATATTCTATTTTCTTGGAATCCGGTGGTTTGCGGTCAAGGAAAGACGCCTCGCCCTCGAACAGGCGCTGGAACGCCGACGCGTCCAGCAGTCCCAGCAGAAAACCGAAGACCCGGATCACCCGTCCCTGCCGCCCGTCCCGGAGGAAAACAGTGATTTCGATCTCTCAGCCGTCAAGGACCAGACCCGCGGGTTCCTCAAGACTCTCTTCGGCATTTTCATTCTGGTCGGACTCTGGTCCATCTGGAAACAGGTATTCCCGGCCATTGAGTTCCTCGACCAGGTGCAGCTGTGGTCCTATAAAACTCTCGGAGAAG
>JAUIAG010000013.1 GCA_030425355.1 Verrucomicrobiia bacterium | reverse complement strand
TTGTGCCTGAAAGCTTATCGAGGGCAGCCATGCCGGCCGGATTCCCGCCTCCTGCGCCCGGGGCGAGGATCAGCAGATCCTCGTACAAAAGCGGCGATCCGGCAAATCCCCACTCGGGCACGGAAGCCCCGAAGCGCTCTGTCATCTCCATTTCCCACCGAATGGTCCCGTCGAGGTCAGTGCATAAAACCCGCCCCAGGGCGCCGGTGAAATAGACCCGGTCGCCGTCGGATGCCGGTGTTGCCCGCGGGCCGATTCCTCCAAGGCCACTTTCATATCGCCCCGGGAAGGACGTGCTCCATATTTCATCTCCGGTGTAGAGATTCACACAAAAAAACTTCTCTCTGTCCGGACTCTCCGGATCCTGCGCGACAGTGAATGCCCTTGAACCAATGATGGCGAAGCCGCTGTACCCTTCCCCAACCGGTCTGCTCCAGATGACCTTCGGAGGGACGCTGTTCCAGTCGGTATCAAAAGCGAGCGGTGATATACGACAGTCCCGTCCCGGGCCCTGAAACTGAGGGAAATCGCGCGGGTTTTGATGAAAATCCCCATCACCCTCGAGGACCGCTGCCTGCTTCTCCTCAACCTCAACCACGGTAGCCTCACTGCCGCCACTCCAGCGGAAGGCAAATCGCGGAATCATGTCTCCATCCATGTCCCTGTATTCAAAGAGCAGAAGGAACACCCCCGCGATGGCTGCGGTGGCACCCAGTTGAATCAGCAGCCACCGCCTCAGGCGCGCCAGAAGATAAATGAAGGTGCCGAGCCACCAGACAATACCCGCGGCCACAGCGCCAAGAAATGCCATCTGCTTTCCAAGGTAGGGAATGACCTGCTGATGGCGGTATATCACCAGAAAAAACAAGGCCAGCAACAGCATTATTGCGGAAAAAATCCAGTATCCTCCGCCCGCTCTGCCTCGACTGACACCCGGAACAGAAGTCCCCGGATCGCCCGCATTTCCGGTCTTTTTCATCAATTTCATTAAAGCGAATTCTCACATCCTGTCGCTAAAAAATTCAGGGATATCCATTATCTGACCACTCAAGGTGTTCCGGAGATAAGACGACAAATAGATCGGGGATTGGAAAGACCGGGTCAAACCGGTCCAACTATCGATCAATCAGGGAAATTTCAATACCATGCAAGATAAGAAAAAAAGTGATCTGACAAGTGTGTTATTTGTGCTTAAGGACAGATCGGAGGGAAATCTGCTTTCAGAAAAAATCCCTCAGATCGACAATTCATGGGCTGTGCAGATCACTGACAACGCCGATGAGGCACTGGACTTCATCCGAGGCAACAACATTGACGTGCTTATTTGCGACAGCGAGGTCAATGACCGCCCCGGGATGGCCCTGATCGAATCAGCGCACCGCGAAAAACCCGGCAGCCTCGCATTCCTCAGAAGAGTTACCCAGCCCAACAGCGAGGAATCCATGGAACTTTCCCAGAAGAAGATCTTCTTTCTCCCGGGAAATCTCGAAGAGGAAGGCATATATTCGCATGTCTCACGCCGGATCCTCATGCGAAGCCTCTCGGAAAACCCGAATCTTCTGAGCGTGATCCGCAGGATGAAAAAAATGCCGACCATCCCGCAGCTCTACCATCAGATTACCCGCGAACTCCACAAGGAGGACGGTTCGATTGAATTTGTTGCCGGTCTGATCTCCAAGGAGCCATCCATGTCGACCCGCATTCTCAAAGCCGTGAATTCCCCGGTTTACGGTCTCGGTTATGAGATCACCGAAGTGGTGCATGCACTTCTCTTCCTTGGAAAGGACGCCACACAGGCCCAGATTCTCGCCGATTCAGTGTTCAGTTCCTATCCGTCGGAATCAATAGCCGGGCTGCACATCCAGGAAGTGTGGAAGCACAGCATCAACGTTTCAGCGATCGCCAGGCATATTTCCATGCAGATCGACCAGAACAAGAAGGCTTCTGAAGTCGCCTGCACAGCCGGTGTCATCCACGACCTCGGCAAGGTGCTGATGGCGGCCAACCTCCCGGACCACTACAGCCAGGCAGTCAAAATCGCCACCGAGGAGAAAATCCCCATGGTCCAGGCGGAACAGCGGGTTTTTGGAACAAATCATGCCGAAGTGGCCGCATCACTCATGGGGCTTTGGGCCATACCTTTCAAGATTCTCAATTCAGTCGCCTATCATCACAATCCGGTGGGAGGCCCGAAATCCCCCCCGACAGCCACCATGGCTCTCTACATGGCCAACGGAATTGAAAACGCCCGCAGCAAGTCCGCTCTCGGACAGCGCCACAGCGAAGAAATCATCGACCAGTGGGGACTGGCAACACAGTTCGCCGGGTGGCTTGAAGATTTTTCACAAAAGTGAGACAGCGTCTCCCACACTGGACTTCGACTCACAGAAAATGAGTTTCACCTGAACTCCGGCCCACCAGCCGGAGTTTTTTATTTGCCCGCCGGATGGGCCGCAGACTATACAGACCGGCAGTAATAAACGGAACAGCAGCTGGCTCCGGAACACCCCACGACATGCACCACTCACCACAAAAACTGATTGCTTACACCCCCGGTGTGGAACCCGGGGCAGATGGCTGTGACCAATCCGTTCAGAATATAACTGTTGCGATTCACAGATTCTGATTTTTGTTTTAAATTTCACGGTCCCGTTTTTTCTGCGCATCTCCCTGTCCACCAACAATTCCACTGCCACTGTCCGCACCCTTCATGGAATATTTTGCACTGGGAAAAACCAATGTACCGGTCCGATTCCGCAAGGCACCTGCCACGACGCAAAAGTATCACCTGAGCATTCAGCCCGATGGGTGCGTCAGGCTCTCCATACCGCCCGGAGGCACCATGGAGACGGCCCGCACTTTCCTCCTCAATAATGCCACGTGGGTGCTCGAAAACATCCGGCAGGTCAGTCCGGCTCTCCGCATCGACCAGGACTGGCCGGAGGGCATTCGTGTACTCCATCTCGGCAGCTGGATGCCAATCCACCGCTCCAGTGACCGATTGACACTCATACTCGGCAACAGCCGGTTTCCGGTCCGGGATCCCGGGCTGGGCCTGAGATCGAATATCCAATCAGCCCTTAGAAGCCAGGCGGGAATTCTCATCCCTCAGCGTGTCAGGACCCTCGCCGCACAACATGGGTTTTCTCACAACCGGATCTCCATCCGAAACCAGAGAAAAAGATGGGGATCCTGCTCCAGCGCGGGAAATCTCAGCCTGAACTGGCACCTCATCCAGTGTCCGGAGTGGATTTGCGACTACGTCATCCTGCATGAACTCCACCACCTCCGCAGAATGGATCACTCATTCCGCTTCTGGAGAGCGCTGCGCCGTGATTTTCCGGCGGTCCGACAGGCCGAGAGATGGCTGCGGGATCACGCTTTCCTCCTCCTCTCCTGACCACGGGAAGACTTCGCCCATTTTCCGCATTACAAAATTTGTTCAAATATTATCTTTTCCAGCTTTCATTTTTTTTCATAAATTCCGACTGGTTATGGTTATGGATTCCCAGGCAATTGAAAGCTTTCCGACAACGAGTGGTTGAAAACTGGAGAGTCCTAATCTACGTTTGTCCCGAAATAAAACATTCCCATATCGGGAATTAAGCTGACTATTCATGAAATCTGCCCACATCTGCCCAGAATTTTCTTCCCTCACGATTCTTTTGGCATCTGTCCTGTGCGCCCTGAGCACCGGGGTGCTCCAAGCCAATGATGAACAACTGCTTGTCTACGACAATATCTACAACACCAGCGGAAGATTTTTCTCTCTGGACTCCGAGTTCGGGGATGAGATCTCGCTATCCGGCACAGCGAGGCAGTTCGAGCGATTCGAACTGGAATATTTCGGCGAATTCTCGCCTACAGGCGATGAAAAAGCCGTGATTCGCTTCTACGAGAATGACGGAACGGAACACGCCCCCGGTGCCGTCGCTCCAGGCACACTCCTCTACCAGTCGCCGGCCATCGGCATCAGGAACGGCCGCAACAGCTTCTCCATTCAGGCCGGCAACACCGGAGAACTCAGTGAACTGATCCTCCCCGACACCTTCACATGGACAATTGAAGTTTTCGGCATAGACGCCGAGGATCAGTTCGGCCTGATGCTCAGCAGCCCCATTCACATCGGCCAGTCCTTCCGGGACTTCTGGGCCTGGAACGAGGAAGACAGCGACTTCGGTCCCAAGCTGTTCGCCGACAGCACGCCTGCCAATTTCTCCCAGCGGGTTTACGCCAGTGGCGGCGAAGCCGGAACTCCGAACGCCGCTCCGCCGGTCATCAAGCCCTTCGATTTCAAACTCAAGTCTTTCAATCCTGCCAACAACAACTGGCACCTGGTTGTCGACGGAACGGAAAAGACCAACTTCATTATCGAAATGTCAACCGATCTGACCGAAGGATGGCAAACCCTGTTCAGTATGCGCCTTGGAAAACAGGCTCAGGAGATCTTCTTCTCACAGGATTTCGGATCCGACGTGGTCTTTTTCAGAGCCATCTTTGAAAACCCCGAACTCGCCGACTTCAAGGTCGACCGATCCAATCAGGAGGCCGGAGTAGTCAACCTCGACATCTTCGGTGATCTCGGACTGAAGGTCCGCGTCGAGTGGACACAGGACCTCTCCGACTGGCGCCCACTGGTCAACCTCACCGTTCAGGGTGACAAAGCCACCTACTCTCACAAGCTTCCTGAAGATGTGACTTCCGCCTTCTACCGCGTTGTCGTGGTCAGGTAATCACTCAGGACTCTATTTCTGGTCAGCTGTTTTCCAAGCCGGAGCTTTCGCTCCGGCTTTTTTGTTAATCCTGTCAGTCCGAATCCCCTCAAAAGGGCCATCAGTCAGGTGAGTGATTTGTCGCCCAATCAGGTTTTTGGCGCTTGCGGAAGTCAATAATTTCTATAATATCTGCCAAACCTCCAATACTGCGGCCAGCGGTTCCATTTTCCCGGCAAACGGGTCTTCCGGGATTCGAAATCACGGCTCATCAATTTACAATTCTATGCGATTCATTTTTCCGACCATTCTGGTAACGGTGCTGATGGGGACGGTTGCAGGAAAAGCCCAGGCGAAACAGCAACCACAGCCTGAAGGAGCGAGCCCTGCGGAAGTCAGCTTCTTCAAGGATATCCGCCCCATACTGCAGCGTGAGTGCACCGGATGTCATCAGCCAGCCAAAGACAAGGGCGGCTATGTGATGACCCGTTTCGAGAGCTTTATTAAAGGAGGAAAAAGCGGCGATCCGGCCGTGGTTCCCGGGCATCCGGAGCAGAGCCTGCTTCTTGAATTGATCACTCCACTGGATGGAGAAGCGGAGATGCCACCGGAGAGGGCCCCGCTCCATGAATCTGAAATCGCCATGGTCCGGCGTTGGATTGAAGCGGGTGCCGTGGATGACTCCCCTGCCGGCACCCGTGTGTCCTATTCCCCTGACAACCCTCCGGTGTATTTCGGAGTGCCGACGCTGACCTCCATGGATATATCTCCAGACGGTGCACTGGTTGCGGCAGCGGGATTCCATGAGGTTCTGATTTTTGATAGCCGCAACGGTGAACTGCGGTCGCGGCTGATTGGCCTGAGCGAACGAATCCAGTCCATTCAATACTCGCCCGATGGGAATCTCCTCGCGGTTGCCGGGGGCAATCCGGGGCAGAACGGAGAAATACAGATTTGGGATGTTGCCGGGGCGAAGCTTGAGCTGTCGGCCAGTTTCACCTTCGACACCCTGTATGGCATCAGCTGGTCTCCCGATGGCTCCAAAGTCGCATTCGGGGCTTCCGACAAAGCAGTCCGTGCCATTGACGTCAGGTCCGGAGAGCTGGTCCTCTATCAGGGATCGCATGAAGACTGGGTGCTCGACACGACATTCTCCAATGACGGGACATATGTCATCAGTGTCGGCCGCGACATGACCGCCAAACTGACGGAACTGAGCACTCAGCGTTTCATCGACAATATCACCTCCATTACACCGGGTGCCCTCAAAGGCGGGATCCATTCAGTGGAAACCCACCCGTCCGGCGAGTACATCCTGTTCGGTGGTGCGGACGGTGCTCCGAAGATTTACCGGTTTATCCGGCAGACAAAGCGTGAGATTGGCGATGACGCCAACCAGCTGCTCGTTCTTCCGGCCATGCAGGGTCGCATCTTCGATGTGGCATTCAACAAGGATGGATCGAGGGTTGCCGCGGTCAGTTCATTTCACGGCCATGGATACCTCTCAATTTACCAAATCAGCAGCAGCCTCGAACCGGATGAGAACATCAGGGCCATCCTGACCCGCCCGACCCATAAAAGATCCGGCGAGGACAACAAGGCTCTCGAGAATTATTTCAATGATAAGGCACAGAGGATCCACACGATGGACTTTCCTGACAACCCGCTTTATTCCGCCGTTTTCACTCCGGACGGGCAGAGTGCTCTGATAGGGGGGAAAGACGGGATCATTTACCGTGTATCTGCGGAATCCGGTGAAATCGAATCGCAGTTTCCGGTAGCGCCTGAAATTTCAGCCTCCAGGCTGATTGCAGGAGAGGCGGAGCAGCCTTCGAAAACTCCATCAGACAGCAGACAATGGATTCTTCCGCATGAGCGACCCGCAGAGCTGGGCTTTCGAACCATCCCGAAGGAGGAATCCATCGAGGCGATTGAAGTGCAGCCTTCGGCCATCGGTATTGATGAGCCGGGTGCCTATGCGCAGGTCGTGGTCACAGCACGCACCAGCTCGGGCAATCACTGGGACGTCTCACGCATGGCCCGCTATGAACTGGAAAATGATATTGCGGATATCACCCGCAGCGGATTCATCACCCCCAATGCCGATGGAAGCACCCGACTATCCGTTTCTGTCGGCGATTACAGTGTTTCGGTGCCTGTTTCCATAAGCGGCCAGGCAGCGGATTTCCAGCCTGACTGGAGCCTGCATGTCAATCCGGTGATCTCCCGTCTTGGTTGCAACGCCGGCACCTGCCATGGCGCCAAGGACGGCAAGAATGGATTCAAACTCTCACTTCGCGGGTATGATCCGGTCATGGACAAGACCAGTCTCACGGATGACATGGCCAGTCGGAGAGTTAATTTCGCCTACCCCACCCGCAGTCTGATGCTGCTCAAGTCTTCCTCGGAAATTCCTCATGAAGGCGGTCAGCTGGTGAATCGGGAACATGACTATTACCGGATACTGGAGAAATGGATCCTCGAGGGAGGCAATGTCGAAAAAAGTCCATCCGGCAGGGTGGAGAGGATTTCGGTGCATCCAGTGAACCCGGTGGTTCAAAGAGAGGACTTTCTGCAGCAAATGCGGGTGATCGCCCACTATCCGGACGGCCGCGAGCGGGATGTCACACGCGAGGCCTTTCTGGAAAGCGGCAATACGGAAGTGGCAGAAACGATGTCTGGCTGGCCCGGGCTTGTGCGGGCCCTGCGCCGGGGGGAAGCCCCGGTCCTTGTTCGCTACGAGGGAGCCTATGCTTCCACCACTCTCACAGTTATGGGTGACCGCAGCGGATTCGTCTGGGAGGAACCGGCCTACAACAACACCATAGACAGGCTGGTTGCCGGGAAGTGGGAGCGCATGAAAATTCTGCCGTCCGGCCTTTCTGATGATTACACATTCATTCGCCGTGTCTTTCTGGATCTCACCGGACTCCCGCCATCCCAGGAACAGGTCCGGTCATTCGTCAGCAGCGACGTTCCCATTGAGGAAAAGCGGAACCTTCTGATAGACCAGCTGCTGCACAGTGAAGCCTTTGTCGATCACTGGACCAACAAATGGGCCGATCTCCTTCAGGTCAACGCAAAATTCCTCGGGCGCGAGGGCTCCGAAACATTCCGGGACTGGATTCATCAGGAAATCGCATCCAACACTCCGTACGATCAGTTCGTCTCGAGGATCATCACGGCAACCGGCTCCAACCGCGAGAACCCTCCGGCATCGTATTACAAGATCCTTCGCGATCCGGAGAGCCTGATGGAAAACACAACACACCTCTTCCTGGCAACCCGCTTCAACTGCAATAAATGCCATGACCATCCTTTCGAGAGATGGACCCAGGATCAGTACTATGAGATGGCCGCCTTCTTCGCCCGAACCGATCTCAAGACGGACCCCGAAAGTGGCGACCGCAAGATCGGCGGCAGTGCCGTGGAGTCCGCCAGACCCCTCTATGAAGTTGTCTATGACCGGCCTGAGGGTGAGATGCTCCATCAGAGGACCAGTGCCATTGCGCCGCCGGAGTTTCCTTTCCAAGCCGGCCGTGAGCCCGCAGGAAAACTGGAAACCCGCCGGGAGAAACTGGCGCAATGGCTGACCTCATCCGACAATCCGTATTTCGCTTCGAGTTACGTCAACCGCCTCTGGGGCTACCTTATGGGACGGGGAATTATCGAGCCACTGGACGACATCCGGGCCGGAAACCCGCCCTCGAATCCGCAGCTTCTGGACTTTCTTACTTCCGAGTTCGTCGACAGCGGCTTCAACACCCGCCACATCATCCGCATGATCTGCCAGTCACGCACCTATCAGCTGTCCATCGAAACCAACCCATGGAATGAGGATGATGAAATCAATTTCTCGCACGCCATGGCGCGGCGGCTGCCCGCTGAAGTCCTGTATGACGCCATTCATACCGTTCTGGACAGCACCCCGAAGATTCCCGGTGTCGCGCCTGGAACGAGGGCTGCCGAGCTTCCCGACTCCACAGTCAGGCTGGACGACGGATTCCTCGGCAATTTCGGCAGGCCATCGCGTGAATCCTCATGTGAGTGTGAACGCAGCAGCGACCTTCAGCTGGGACCGGTCATGGCGCTGATAAGTGGTCCCACAGTGGGCAGGGCCATCTCCGACCCTCAGAATATCCTGCCCAAACTGATCGGCGAGCACCCGTCTCCTGAGTCATGGATCAATGCAATCTTCCAGCGGGTCCTCAACAGACCGGCTTCCGAAGAGGAAATCCGCGCCACCATCCAGGTTCTCTCCGCACAGAAAGACCAGCACGCCGGTCTTGTGGCCCAGCTCAATGATTACGAGGAAAAAACCCGCGCTCACCGCATGGCACTTGAGGAACATCGACAGGAAAAGATTGCTGCCGCCGAAAAGGAACTGGAGGAGTTCCGGAATTCATGGGAGATGGAAAAAGCCCGACTCACCCGCGAACGGGAGTCTCAGGCCACAGCTCTGAGGGATTCCATTGATAGTATTAAAGCTGAAATCCGCTCGAATCTTTCGGACCGCACCGCGAACCTTGCCGGTACAACACGCTGGCATGCCGCCGACGTTCTCGGAGTCCACAGCAGCGACGGTGCCATTCTGCAGCGCCTCCCGGATGGATCATTCCTCGCTTCAGGTGCCAATGGAAAGACCACTTATGAGATCATCCTCGACGGCCGGAACCTCGAATCACTCACCGGTTTCCGACTCGATACGCTGGCCCATGAGTCACTGCCGAAGAACGGCCCCGGACGCGCAGGCGGGGACGGAAATTTCGTGCTGACAGAGTTTGAGGCAGAAGTCCTGATGCCGGTCATTTCCGATTCAGACACGCATCCATCAACTGTCCGGACATGGGAGACTGTGAAGGGCGGGGCTTCAGGCTGGGCGGCTGCCGGAACAGCGAGCTGGAAACAGCTTGAAAATGGAAACCATGTGCTCTCCAGTCAGGGAGTGGACCCCATGCTGATCACTCATGTCGATGGCGGCACCGGATGGTATCGTGTCGAATGCCTGATGGAAGTCCCGGATGGACAACCACTGAATACACAGCTGTTTTTCAGCCAGGGCAAGCCTGAAGCCTTTTCCGAGGACATGAGCCGCCGACTCATCCTCGATCCGGCAGCCGGGCCAATACAGAATGCCTCATGGATTTTCCACACCACCGAAGACCTTCGCAGTTTGCGGATTGATCCCCACAACGCCGCTGGAGATATCACCATCTACCAGATTTCACTCACACGACTGGGCACTATGAATGCACAGCCAGTCAAATTCTCCAGCGCGGTGGCCGATTTCAGCCAGGGGAATTTCGAAATTGCAAAGGCCGTCAACGGTGACACCACCGATGGCGACGGATGGGCAGTCAGTCCGCAGATAGGCCGGAACCACTCCGCTCTTTTCATCGGCGAAAAGCCTTTCGGGCAGCCATCAGCCCTTCTCAGAATCCGTCTGGTCCAGAATTACCGCAGCAATAATCACTCCATCGGACGGTTCAGCATCCAGACAACAAACTCCGAGGATGCCTCGCAGTTTGGAATCCCCGCTGAGATCGGCGCCATCATCGCACTGGCACCTGCAAGGCGGACAGAACTCCAGACCGACCGGCTGGTCGACTTTATTGCCGGACTCGACGAGGACATTGCCGACCTTTCGGGAAAGCTGGAGGAAGCCATGAAACCGGTGGCCGACGATCCGAATCTGGCCCGGCTGTCCTCGGCTCTGGATGCAGCCCGCCAACCCGTGCCTCCTGACCCAGTGCTCGAACAACTGAAACGGGATGTTGCCCTCAGCATGTCACAGCTCGAAACCCCGGAACTCACGGTGGCCCAGGATCTCGCATGGGCACTCATCAACAGTCCAGCATTTCTATTCAATCACTGAAGAAGCATTTCCGCCCTTAACCACTCACCAATTTAAATAAGAAGGAGCCCGATCCAATGTTCAGAATCCCCGGCCCGAAAGGCAAAGATCTTTGTGATGCCAACCTTGGCTATACCCGACGAGACATCCTCCGCATGGGAGGAGCAGGAATGCTCGGACTGACCCTGAACCAGATGCTGCGCGCCCAGTCAGTGTCAGCTTCCGGACTCAAGGCCGGCCCGCGACCCGGATGGGGAAAGGCGAAGTCCGTCATCATGGTGTACCTCCAGGGCGGACCGAGCCATATCGACCTCTGGGATCCCAAACGCGATGTCCCCGACAATGTCCGCAGCGTTTTCGGAGATATTCCCACAAAGATCCCCGGAATTCATTTCACTGAGGTGCTGCCGAATCTGGCGAAAGTGAATGACAAGTTCACCATGATCCGCTCCATGAGTTACACTCCCAACGGTCTGTTCAATCATACCGCGGCGATTTATCAAATGATGACCGGATACACCACGGACAAGGTCAGTCCATCCGGCCAGCTCGAGCCCCCATCGCCCAAGGACTTTCCCAACTTTGGATCGCAGATCATCCGTCTCAAGCCATCGACGGAGCCGATGCTGCCGTTCGTCATGCTTCCCCGTCCCCTGCAGGAAAGCAACGTCGTCGGCAAGGGAGGGACAGCGGGATTCCTGGGCAAGGCCTATGATCCCTATACCCTCTACCCGGACGGTGGCGATATGGACATGGACAAGATGGCCCGTATTCGAATCGATGACCTGCAGCTCCAGCCGGATATCTTCTCTCTTCGACTCAAACGGCGCGCATCGCTCCGCGACTCGATCAACGCCCAAATGCCACGAATCGAAAAGGCGGTGGAAAACTATTCCCTGGACGAGTATTACCAGCAGGCCCTCAATCTCATTATCTCCGGCCGTGCACGCGATGCCTTTGCGCTCGAGCGGGAACCGGAAAAAATCCGTGACCTCTATGGGAGAAACACATTCGGCGACTCCTGTCTGTTGGCACGCCGGCTGGTCGAGGCCGGCACCCGCGTTGTCGAGGTCATCTGGCCCAAGGTTGCCAATTCCGATAATCATTCATGGGATCATCATGTCGACCTCTCGAAGAGGATGAAAAATCAGTCCGCACCCATGCTCGACAGGGGCCTTTCCGGACTCTTCACTGACCTCGATGAACGCGGGCTGCTGGATGAAACTCTTGTGGTTGCGGTCGGTGAGTTCGGTCGAAGTCCTCAGCGCGGTGTCTCCACCAGCGGCAATGGCAACTCGGACGACGGTCGCGACCACTGGCCATATTGTTACACATCCGTCATTGGCGGGGCTGGAATCAAGCGTGGATACGTTCACGGGAAATCAGACCAGACGGCTTCGGCGCCACTCGAGGACCCCGTGCATCCCGGTGAACTTCTCGCCTCCATTTACTACTCGCTCGGCATAGAGCCTCAGACTATTGTCATGAACCACCTCAACCAGCCCAGAGAACTGGTGAAATCCGCACACGTCCCGGCTCTCTTCGCCTGAGCAGATTTTCATGACCAATCCGAAATCCAATTCCTCCGTCTGCTGATTATGGCAGTGAGAGCGAATCTGATCCTCGCCGCCATCTGTGTCCTCACCACGTTTCTGGCGGTTCCAAAGTGTCAAGGTAAGGACTGGCCCCGATTCCGGGGCCCGGACGGATCCGGCAGGGCCGCATCCACTGAGCTGCCCGTCTCATGGAGCACGGACAGTAATATCATATGGAAAACCCCTCTCCCCGGCCCTGGAGCATCCAGTCCTGTCCTCCACGACAATCGTGTCCACCTCACCTGCCATACCGGGTATAATGGTCCCGATGAGGGTGGATCGGTGGAGGATCTTCGCCGCCATCTCCTGACCTTCAGCATGGAGGATGGGTCCCTGTTGTGGCAGAAATCCTTCGAGCCCGCTCTGCCCGAGGAGCCAAAGATTCGCGATCATGGCTACGCCGCAAACACTCCACTTGTCGACAGGGACGGAATTTACCTTTTTCTTGGAAAGACCGGCCTCTTTGCACTGGACCACGATGGCATTATTCAATGGAAAGCTGACGTCGGCAGTGGAGCCAGTGGATGGGGAACCGCCGCCTCACCCATTTCCCATGCCAACCTGCTCTTCATCAATGCTTCCGTTGAAAGCGAAAGCCTCATCGCCATCAATAAGTCCACCGGCCGCGAAATCTGGAGAGCCGGAGGTATCCGCGAATCATGGAACACCCCACTGATAACCACGTCCCCTGAAGGCCGCGAAGAGCTGGTCATTGCCATGATAGGCTCAATCAAGGGATATAACCCAAGGAACGGTGAACTGCTGTGGACCTGTGACACCGATATCAGCTGGTATATGGTGCCAACCGGACTGGCCCGCGACGGTATCGTCTACTATCTCGGAGGAAGATCCGGAACCACCATGCTGGCTGTGAAAACCGGAGGCAATGGCGATGTCACCGGAACCCATCGCCTCTGGACTCAGCGCAAAGGTTCCAATGTGTCATCGCCTGTCATCCACGGGGATCACCTATACTGGGTGCAGGACCAGCGCGGGATCGCCTATGCCAGTCACATCGACACCGGCGAAATCCTCTATGAAGAAAGACTCGAACGGGCCGCACAGTTCTACGCCTCGCCGGTCATCGCCGGCGACACCATCTACTATCTCGACAGGAACGGCCGGTGCTTCCTCGTTAAAGCCTCCCCGCAGTTCGAGCTCATCGAAGTCAATGACCTGAAAGACGGCTCTCAATTCAATGGCAGCCCCGCCATCTCACAGAATTCCCTCGTCCTGCGTTCCGACAAATTTCTTTACCGAATAGGCACTCAGCCCAACTAGTGCTGCCTGTTTCGAAATCAGCCTCCCCACCGGAAACCCGGAAATTTTTCATTATTCAAATCACGCCATTCATCCGGCAGCCGCCAATCCGTGTTTGCCAACCTCATGGCCATTGTCAGAAGGCGACTGCCCTGCCCGCTGTTTCTGATTCTTCTGCGGCTCCCGGAATCGACGGTCCACCGGCGCTATCAATACCGTTACACCGGATTCCCAGCTTGTGGCGCAGAAGCGGTAACGGCTGCTTCGCCCTGCACTAACTGATACTCAATCCCGCTCCGATCCTCCACCCGAACTACATCCTTTCCGCAACTGGACCCCATTTTTCGGTCAAATTGCGGGATACTGTTGGATTCGCAACAGTTTTTGGCAATCCATCGACAGCAGGCTGCTGGAAAACAGAGTAACGATTAGAGTGTGCAGTGATTGCCGTTGACCGAAGGATGCTGAAAGTCGGGACCAGCGGCGACCGGAAAACTCCGTTACAATGAACATTCTGGAAACAGATACGATCGAGGACAGCATCATCTGTCATTGTTTCAAGGTCACAGCTTCCAGGATCAGTGGAATCATGGATTCCGGACACTCTGATCCGGCTGGAGAGATTGAACGCCGCACCTGTGCGGGCACCGGTTGCGGGGCCTGCCGATGCCGTATTCAGCGTATCGTCCAGGGCAGGCCCATCCAATGCTGGACCTGCAACTACTGCGAGAATTGTGGAGTGCTGGAAAAATTCTGTTCATGCATGAAATGACACACACGGGGGTCTGTGGGGGCCATTTTCGTTGCTCCCTGAAATCCATGCTGCTAGCCTGATTTGTATGAAAGGGAACGCCAAAGTTATTGAGGCTCTGAATGCCGGTCTGACCATAGAGTTGACTGCGATCAATCAGTACTTCATTTGTTCAAAAATGTGTTCGAACTGGGGCCTTGAAAAGCTGGCCGCTCATTTTTACGCCGAATCAATTGAGGAAATGAAGCATGCCGAAGAGGTTATTGACCGTATTCTTTACCTCGACGGAGTCCCTGAAATCGCCCGCTACGATGTGATCAAAGCCGGTGCGACACCACTCCAGCAAATTGAGGACAGCATGGCCCTGGAAAAAAAGGGCGTGGCCACCTACAACGCCGGAATCAGTCTGTGCCTTGAAATAGGCGACTCAGGAAGCCGTGAACTCATGGAACGAATGGTGGTCGAGTCCGAAGACAGCATAGACTGGGCCGAAGCCCAGCTGGACCTCATAAAAATGGTGGGAATCGAAAACTATCTCGCCCAGCAGATTTCAAAATCAGCAGAATAAATCCAGCTTTTACACAGAGGATGAAATAACCCCGGATTCATTCGGGCAGCTGTCGCTGTAAAGGTTCTGGAAATAATTTTCATATACAGGCAGGGATTATACACAATTTGCCCTGCTTTTTTGTTTCCTCTCATTGTCGCGGATCAGAATTGATCTCTATCCCCTGATGCGGGGAGCCCCGACGACTTTACGCACCCCATGCATCCCCAGCCCCGGGTGCAGCAAAGTATATGAGTAAAATACATGGAGTAGGTATAAAACATCCCTAAACTCCATATTTTGAGGCCTCGGGTCTGATAGAATGGATTGGAATGAAAAAACGGGCGACGGATCATGTCCGACGCCCGCTCGACGAAATACTGTGAGGATCAGCGAATTGTGGTCAGCAATCAGGAAAGTCCCTGGAGAGTGGATTTGATGGCCTCGAAGTTCGGGAGGTCCTTGGGTGTGGGGGTCTGTTCGGAGTAGGCGATGTTGCCATTCTTGTCGATGACAAAGGCAGCCCTTGCTGAGGTGGTTCCGAAGCCGGCAAGGTCGGGGATTACCACGTCGTAGGCTTTGGTGACCTCTTTATTCAGATCGGAAACCAGGGTGATCGTGATGTTTTCCTTGGCTGCCCAGGCCTCCTGTGCGAAGACGCTGTCCACGCTGATGCCGATGACATCGGCGTTGAGGTCCGAGTAGGCGGAAATGCCCGAGGAGAGATCGCACATCTCCTGGGTGCATACGCTGGTGAAGGCCAGCGGGAAAAAGAGCAGGACTGTGTTTTTCTGTCCGAAATTGGCGCTGAGTTTGACTTCAGCCACATCCTGACCTGGTTTCTTCGATTTCAGGGCGAAATCCGGTGCTTTGGTTCCAACTGCTATAGGCATAATTATTAACTGATAACGATTTAAGTTTGGTGGAGAGACTACAACCTGGACGGTTAAGGAGTCAAAATCATATCAACTCCGGTTGGGGGAATCCCCGGAGAGTGCATCCAGGACTTCGCGGGCATGGGCTTCCGGTTTCACCTTGTCCCAGACCTTGCGAATGACACCATCAGGACCGACCCAGAAGGTCACACGGTGCGTGCCCATGTATGTCTTTCCCATGAACTTTTTTTCTCCCCACACCCCGAAGGCCTGAACCACTTTCTGGTCCTCATCGGAGAGAAGCGGGAAGTTCAGTTCAAATTTTTCGACGAATTTGTCATGCTTTTTGACTGAATCGACGCTGACGCCGAAGACGGGGATGCCGAGGCTTTTGAAATCTGACTGGAGGTCGCGGAAGGCGCAGGCCTCTTTTGTGCACCCCGGCGTGTCATCTTTGGGATAGAAATAAAGAATGTAGTGCCGGCCCTTCAGCTGGTCTGAGGAGAACCCGGTTCCGCCGCTGGCTTTCATGGACCAATCCGGCACGATATCGCCTTCCTTGAGCATACAATAACTGGTGGTTGTCTGTTGCAGGCAGGGACAGATCAGTGAGAGAGGTCACTGGAATTCCCGCCATTCAGGTCGGCAATAGATCATCAAATGTGAGATTTGCAAGACTTGGGTACACCCTGTCGGCGCCCTGCAGCTGTTCGGAGGGAAAAGTCTGGGCAACCGCGACACACCACATGCCGGCCGCCCTGGCCGCCTCAATGCCATGCACCGCATCTTCAATCACCACACACCGATCCGGAGAAACTCCAAGCTGGCGGGCCGCATGCTGGAAAATATCAGGGGACGGCTTTTTCCGCTCCACCATCTCTCCGGAGACGACGAGGTCCCAGGCTTCCCCGGGATTCAGACCGATGGAGAGCAGATTGGCATGGACCTTGATCTGGTCGGCACTGGAGGCGACGGCGGTCATTGCTCCACGGCTCCTGCACTCCCTGACCAGGTCGACTGCTCCGGGAAAACCTTTGAGCTTCTGCGGGACCAGCTCGAGATAAATTTCGTAGGTTCTCCTTTTGGCGTCCGGAAGGTTGATGGTGATTCCGTGTTTTTCCGCCACGCCACCGATGTACCGATCCTCGCCGGTGCCGACAAAAGGCAGGAAGTCTTCCGGAGGTATGGCGAATCCCAGTTCGCGGTACATCAGCACGGCGGCCTCGTTGATAAGCGGCTCGGAATCCGTCAGCACGCCGTCCATGTCAAAGATAATCAGGTCCATGTGAAGGAAAAAGTGTTGTTGCAGCTTCCAGAATAACCGCATCACTGGGGGAAAATCAGCCATTTTTCGGGAAACGGCGATTGCGGTTTTGTGATCGAGCACAGATAATGCGTCCGTGTCCTTTAGAGTTGGTCATTGGATCCTGTTTTGTGTCATGGCGATTCTGGTGATCGGAGACGCCCACGGCGGACCCGAAACCGATTATGTTGTCATTTACAAGAAGATTACTTCAGCGACACAGCACCAGCGTCAGGGGAGATTTGAGATTGCGAGGCAACTCTTCACCGAATCACTGGATGAGATCAAAGCCTTCCAGCAGGCAAACCGGGGCTGGAATCCCGGAATTATCAATTACCGCATCAAATTTATCCGCGAGAAGCTGGAGGAAATAGGTGAGGCATCCGGAGCGACAGCGCAGAGTCAACCCGAACCAGCCGACAGCATGGATTCAATGTCTCCGGAACAACGGGGACGGGAAATGACCCAGCAACTTGCTGCAGATCAGCAGATTCTCACCCACCTCAAGGACCGGGTTGAATCGCTTGAATCCGAAAAGATCCGCCTTCAGCAGAAACTTCGCGAGGCACTCACCGCTGGACCGGAACAGGTGGACCCGAAGGAAGTGACTGAAGCCCGCAGGGAAATCCGTGAACTGACCATTGAGAACCAGCTCCTGAGGGTTCAACTCGCCGAATCCGTCAAGAAGGCTGCGGAAATTGCACCCAGTGATGAAGTCGAGCAGAAGGTTCTCGATCTGAGCGACCAGATTACGGTTCTGACTCTGGAAAAAAAGGGCCTGCAGCTGGAAATTGACCGGCTGCGGAATCAGTCTGCGCTGCCGGAGAGAACGGGCGACGGTCCGGCAATCATCCCCACGCCCGAGGACCAGCAGGCGCTGCAGACGCTCGAGCTGGCCGTTGCCGACCTCGAAGCAAGACTGGAAAAGGCTCAGCAGGAGCTTTTGCAGGTCACACAGTCAGAGGCGACTCTTCGCAGGCAGCTTGATGCCATTTCCAGGGTCAATGACGATCTTGAATCAACCAACGCGTCGCTTGTCTCCCAGGTGAGGGACCTCGAGACTCAGCTGGCGAATCTCGACAACCTCGATCACTACAAGAATCACATCGCCGCACTCGAATCGGATCTGGCCGCAAAAGACGCCCAGATCAAGCGACTAACAGACGAGAACAGGCAGCTGGCAGCCAGCAATCTGCAGCTCCAGAACGAAATCCGGCAGCTCACAGTGACCAACAGGGAACTGAAAGACATCATTTCCTCGCGGGACAGGAAGATTGCCGAAATGCAGGAGGATTTCGCCATCGCGACGGATCAGTTCGAGAAGCAGATTCGCGAACTGGAGCGGGAGAAAATGGCTTTGCAGCAGTCGATGGGACCCGGAACGCGGCAGGACACGGAGGCCCGGGAACGGCTCGAATCAAGGTATGCCATGATCCAGCGCGAGGTGGAGCAGCTGCAGCAGACCAACGAGCGTCTCAAGGATGAAAACCAGCTGCTTCGCCAGTGGCTGGACCAGCTGGCCCCGGAAGGCTTCGAGATTCCCGACGGGCCGATACGGCTTTCCGCAAGCGGCGATTCGGGGCAGCTTCCTGAGGAATTGTCAGGCACGAATGTACCACGGCTGGCGGTTTTTCAGAACGACACGGTTCCCATGCGTGAGGTTCGGCCCGGTGACCTTGCCATCTCATCGGAAACTGAAAAACCCACCGTTGATAACAGCAGCCCGGAACCGGTTATCAGCGATTTCCCGGCAATGAGCCGGATGGCCGTCATTGAGGAGGAGCTCAACGCGAAACTCAGGGACAACCCCCGGGATCTCGAGGCCCGGAACCGCATGGCCGCACTGTTGATGGACAAAAGTGAATTCGGAAAAGCCAGAGAATTCGTCGATGAAACCATCAGTCTTTTCCCTCAGGAATCTGAACCACTGGTCCTCAAGGCACTTCTCGAGAGACAGGAGAGCAAATTCAAGCAGGCGATTTCCCACCTCGCCAAAGCCATCGAACTGAATCCGAAAAATCCGAACGCACACATGCTTCTGGGAACGCTCCTGAGCGAACTGGGACACCGGAAAGCTGCGGAGGAGTCATTGCGCCGGGCGGTCAGACTTGACCCTGAAAACCCGCTCGCCCACTTCAACCTCAGCGTGGCATACCTCTACCAGGACCCTCCTTACAGGGCACTCGCTCAGTACCACTACAATGAAGCGGTGCGGCTGGGTCACCCCCGCGATTCGGAGATAGAAATCCGGATTCAGCGCACTCCGTGAATTCCTTCGCCGGAGCGCGGTCTGATTTTTGCTGCAGGTCACTTCACTGATCCTGATGCTGAATCAGAAGAGCCCGGCGCGTTCGGCCATCACCAGTCCAAACAGGCATGCCGAGGCGGCACATGACAACGCTATAAATCCATAAACGATGAATAGTGTTCCTTTTATCATTTTGAGTGGTCTTTGATGAGGTCCGGAATATGTCCGGCACCTTATTTCTGTTGCGTTTTGTTATGAGTGATTTCCTGAACCGGATCCTGACCGCGGCCCTGACGGCTGTGGTTTTTCCTCATGGTCCGGTAACCCATGAAAATAAATATGGCCATCATGGCGTATTCGGAGGCTTCGGGGGTCGAGGCCAGAAATGAGAGCGCCCTGACATTCTCCATACCGATTTCGAGGGCAATGACCATGTCCATGAAATTCTGCTGACCGCCTCCGAAAGCGTTGGCAAATGCCAGCAGCAGGTAGGGACTGTCGGGGACGGCGTAGGCTATCACCTGCTGCATGCTCCGGCTGCCGTTGCCCTGTGTGAGATTGAATAACCCGCTGCCCCGCGACACGGCCTCGGAGATCATGAAAAAGTCGAGAACTGTTCCGCCCTGGAGATTTCCAAGGTCCACAAACCCGAGCCCTCCCCTGTCACTGCCACTGCTGGATGAGGGCGGTTCGTTAAGCTGCGGAGCCGGGAAACGGCTCCTGCTCAGGCTCGTCCTCGAAGGTGTTGCACCGGCGGGACTTCCGGACTCCGCCGGACTGAGTCCGAGCGTTTCCTGATATCTCGGAGTCAGTCCCAGCAAATAGGCGCGTGAGTCGTAGTCGGTTTTCATTTCCAGACGGGTTGGGTCCAGCTCAACGAGCAGGCCCTGGTCCTCTGGATACCAGAGTTCCTGACGGTAAAGATCGATGAGACCCATGAGGTTATTTCCTGCACCCCTGTTGTCTGATGAGACCAGTTCAGTGCTGGAGCGACCGGTGGTTCCAGGCGAGGTTTGATCCTCCTGCGCTGACAGTTGCCCGAATCCCGGGGACATCAGCAGCACGATGAAAAAATAAATGAGGTATGGATTCCACACCTTGTCCTCACCGGCTTGGAAACCCGACTGACTCAGTTGCGCGATTGTTGATCCACCATTTCTCATATGCATCATCCAGAGATTCCGCCCGCAAAACACCCCTTCAAAAATGCTTCCACCCTGGGCAGAGGGAGATCATCCGTCTGACCGTGTTGGGTATATGCGTCGGACCCGGTGAATGCTGGATCAGGATTTCCCTGAATTGCGGGCCGGTATTCTCCTGATACCGCGACCAGATTTGGCTCGAATCCATCAACCCCGGGGATATGATCATTGCCCTATGACACAGCACTTCCATGGGCCGGGCGGCAAGGGCCGGCTGATCGCGGCATTGCTCATGATGATGTCTTTTCCCGGGCATGATTTCGTGTGGGGCCAGCCCCCTGAAGGCGCTGAATTAACCACGTATGCCGGCGAAAGCCTGCTCGCCAATCCTGTGGCACTGAGTGTGGATCTGGAAACGGGAGCCACCTGGGTGGCCGAGGCGCACCGCAAGATGACCGGAGTGTGGGGAGTGACCTTTTCCCGGTGGTGGTCCATGGAGGACTACACTCACAGGACCCTTCAGCAGCGACGGGAAATGTATGAGCGGTGGGCTCATGTCGTCCCGCTGGAGAAAATGACCTCCACCGGTGATGTGCTTCGATTCATACCGGCTTCCGGAGATGGAGGGAAAAAAGCGGATCAATCCAGCGTCTGGGGGCAGCGTTTCTCCGATTCTGTGGATGGCAACGCCGCGGGGGTGCTGAGCTGGAACGGGACAACATGGTTTGCCTGTATTCCATACCTTTACCGCAGCAGTCAGAAGTCATCACCCATGGACGGTGATTTTGAGGTTGTGGCCGGCGATTTCGGCGTCCGGGTGGGGGTCCATGGCCATGACCTTCATGGCATCGTTCCGGGTCCGGACGGCAGAATCTATTTCTCGATCGGCGACCGGGGATTTGATGTCACCAACGCAGACGGACAGCGCTTTCATCAGCCCCACCGTGGCGGAGTGTTCCGCTGCGAGCCGGACGGGTCCGGACTGGAACTGTTTCATGAAGGTCTGAGGAACCCACAGGAACTGGCCTTTAACTGGAGAGGCGATCTGTTCACTGTCGATAACAACATGAGCGGTGGTGATGAATGCCGAGTGATCCAGATTCTGGAAGGCGCAGACTCCGGATGGGACGCCACCTACCAGCTGGCCCGGAATTTCCGCGATGAGACCGGTAAACAGAATGATCCCACCAACCCGTGGTTTTTCGAACATCTCTGGCAGACCAATCATGTTGACCAGCCGCTCTGGGTGCACAGACCGGTTTCCCATCTGACAAGGGGCCCTTCCGGGCTGACATATGTCCCAGGCGATATCGCTCCTCCGGAATGGCAGGACACATTCCTTATCTCCGATTTTGTCGGTTCGCCTGCCAGCAGTTTTATCCTCTCCTTCAAGGTGAAACCTGAAGGTGCGGGATATGCCATGACTCAGTCAAAGACCTTTCTGAAAGGCGTTCTCTCCACTGACCAGACCTTCGGCCCCGACGGAGCACTTTACATTGCCGACTTCATCAATGGCTGGACCGGACTCGGGCAGGGAAAGATCCGGCGGCTGGAGTTCCCTTCTTGGTCCAGGACAGCAGAAGCACAGCTCGCCATCGTGGCCCGCAGCCGGTGGGTTCCGGGAGACAATGAAAGTCCGTCACGATTTCTCGCCGGAAAACTCCATGCAAATGACTGGGATGCCAGACTGCTCGCTCAATGGAAACTGGCGGACATGGGCCGGGATGGATTGGAAGCCTTTCGCGAAATTCTCAACAACCCGAATTCATCCGAACAGGCCCGCATCCACGCGCTCTGGGGAACCGGCATTCAGCAGCGTCGAAGTCCGGAGCTGAGACCAGATGCCACAAGCCTGTTGCTGCAGCAACTGGAAACTGCTGATGGTGAATTACTTGTTCAGGCTGCGGCGCTTGCCGGACAGATCGATTCCACCGAGGTCCGTGACCGGCTGTTGTCGCTGCTGAAGATGCCTTCAAAGCGGCTCCAGTATCACGCACTTCTGAGCCTGTCCCGCCAGACTTCCACACCACTGTCACCGGAATCCCTGGATTCCGTCATGGCATGGGCGGTGGATGCGCCAACGGTTGAGGACCACAATCTCCGCCATGCCCTGACCACCTTCATGCATCGCCGGCTTACACCGCGTCAGCTGGCGGGACTGAATCAAGTCAACAGCCACGGTATTCGCCTGAGCGCCGTACTGGCACTCAGACGATCAGGAAGTTCATTGATTGAATTATTTCTGGATGATCCCTCCGTGAATATCCGCATGGAGGCGGCAAGAGCGGTCCATGATCTCCGCATCCGGGAAGCCCTCTATGCCCTTGCGGCAAAAATCAATGCCGATGATTTTCTCCAGCAGCCTGTGGCATGGCAGCGCCGCGTTCTCAATGCGAATTTTCTGATACCGGGACCATCAACACTGGAAAACATTATCAGGCTGGCGCTTTCTGATGAGACACCGGATGAACTGGCGGCTGAAGCGGCAGAGCTGGTGACCGAGTGGGAGTCCCCGTCACCATTCGACAACGTCACCTGGCATGCATGGGACACCAAACCGCGCAGACTGCCGGATATCGGAGAGACCCTTTCCAGGGTTGTTCGGGAAAAAACCATGAAGGTGGTATCCACTACGGGTTCCAGTCAGACCGACATCGGCTTATATGACATCCTGACCATCGCACTGGCAACAAAGTCTGTTGGTGCCGATGTCTGCGCACAGATCGCTTCATCCACCGGCATCCCTCAGAAAATCAGAAACCGTGCTGTTCAGTCTCTGCTTCAGATGGAGATGAATGCGGAAGCAATGGCCGGCATGCGACTGCCCCGGGAAATTGCCACACTTGTCGACGTCAGCCTGGCCCTGAAAGGTTCACCAACCATGGGACCGGAAAGCCGGGTTTTCCAGCGCCCTTGGCTGATGGAAGATGATCAGGTCCGCAATTCGGTGATTGATCTCCTTGAAAAGGGCGAAACTGCGAATGAGAAAGTGATCGGGAAATTCCTCCTCGCGGCAATGGATGAGGCCATGCGTGGCAGCGTCACAGTTCCATGGCACCTGAGAGTCGCCGATCTGGCCTCCGGATCCGTGGCCCCGGCGGTGCGTCAGCGTCTGGCGGACTGGGAGGAGTCACTTGGCGGATTCGAGCCGCCTCTGTCGGGAATGTGGAAGCTGGCGTTGGATGGCGGCGATGCCGAACGGGGACGATGGCTTTTCATGAATCACAGTGCCCAATGCATCCGCTGCCATAAAATCGACGACGCGGGTGGTGAAGCAGGCCCGGATCTGACCAGCGTCCTCGCGGGGAAATCCCCCGAATCACTTCTGCAGTCCATACTGAATCCATCGGCGGAGATAAGTCCCGGATACGGCATTGCGGATGTAAACACCAGGCGCGGGAACGCCTGGTCCGGCCGCTATCTGGGTCTGTCTTCAGATGGGAAAAGGGTCCTTCTCGAGGTTGCGGATGAATTTGGCCGGACTTCGACTATGGCTTTTCCGCAGGATGCGATCCAGTCCATGAAATACCAGACCTCTGCCATGCCCGTGATGATGGACCAGCTCAAAATCTCCGAGACGGCCGACCTCATCGCCTATCTCCGGACACTGAAATGACAACCACCTTTCCCAACAGAATACATTCCATGAACAAAGACCTTTTCCCCATCAGACATCAATCGAAGGCCGTCATGGCTGCCACCCTCGGGGCCATGCTTTTTTCCTTCCACGTATTGCCATTGTTTCCGGGACTTTCCGCTCAGGATGCGGAACAGACGGCAAAGGATTCGATGGCATGGAAATACCTCTTTAATGGGGTGGACCTCAATGGCTGGGTCAATATCAACGGAGCAGCGGATACATGGTCTGTCAGGGAAGGCATGATCCACTGCACCGGCAAGCCAATCTGCGCGTTGCGGACGACAGAACAATACGAGAATTTCATTCTCGAACTTGAATGGCGACACCTCCGTTCTGGCGGCAATGCCGGCGTCTTCCTCTGGGCTGCTCCTGAACCGGCCACCGGTCAGCCTTTTCTCAGAGCCATCGAAGTGCAGGTGCTCGACCACGGTTATGGCAAATCGGACTGGTTCACCACACATGGGGATGTTTTTCCAATACATGGGTCGACCATGAAACCATTCGAACCATCGCGCGGCATGAGAAGCTTCCCGTCGGAGGAACGCTCAAAGGGTTCACCGGAATGGAACCACTACCGTATCGAATGCCGGAACGGGACTTTGAAATTATCCGTCAATGGAGCCGAAGTCTCCGGAGGGAGCGAGTGCAACTGGCGAAAAGGTTATATTGCCCTTGAGTCGGAAGGATCACCGGTGGATTTCCGGAACATCCGTGTTCACCGGCTCCCCGATAGCGGCGCCATTGAAAGTACAATGGCGGCTCCTCTACCCGGTGGGTATGCCCACCTCTACAATGGCGTCAACCTCGAAGGATGGATCCCCGCATCGCACCCGTCATTCACTCCATCGGACTGGCGCCTTATCGCAGGCCCGCACCAAGATGGGGAAAAGCGGCCACTGTGGAGTCGTTACCAGGGAGAGTCCTCATTCGAGATGTTTCTCGATATCCGTGTGCCGGAAGATGCTGATCTCACCAAATCCTCCTACGGCAGCCTGTGTTTTTTCAATGACCCCACTCCCGCCGTGTCATTCGGGAAAGGCGACGGACATTTCAGCCTCCTCGAACAATTCATCGCTCCAGGGAAATGGACGCGCATCCACATAACGAGGGACGGGAGCCGGATGACCGTCTCATCACTGGGAAAATCCCTGACTGTGCCGGCCGCCGATCCAGGGGATTTCCAACCCGGTCCGGAGTCCCATCTGGTCGGCATTATCCCACCGGACCCGGAATCAGCCGAGTTCGCCAACTTCTTCATTCGGCCGCTTCGGAAGCCCTGAAACGGAATGCATAAAGATCGCAGTCCTTCAGGATAAACCGGATCCGCACCGGGTGGTTCTGGAGTGACGACAGGTCTGCATTTTTCCAGCGCACCTGGCGATCGATGTCATTACCGATCAACGGATCACAATCGTCCTTTGAAAAGCCGGTGAGTATTTCGCCGTCAATCGTCGTAAGCTCGACACGGATTTCTCCACCTGCGCTGGTATTGAAATTCACATCCAGTGTATCGCCCTGAAAGACGACGGGCCTTGTCATCATCTCACCGCCGGATGCGCCGGCGGAAATGGCGGCGAAGCCGTCCGTTCTGAGGGTGTAACGTGTCAGATGAGCGGATGGCTGGCCGTAATGGGAGAGGCGGTAGACATACATTTTCATCGGATCATCGAGAGCCGGCACCACACCGCAGCCGGCGGCATTCGAGCGACTGATCCAGTCACGGGGAGATGGTCCGGGACGAATGAATCCCTCCTCGAAGGTTCGGTCATATTGCGGCTGACTCCGGCTTGAAATCAGCACTGAATCGGCCGTGTCCCTGCGGTAATTCGGATCATCAACAAGGCTCGCCGCCAGCTCTGGATCAATCGCGACCTTGCCGGGAAAGAACCTCTTCGGAAATCCGACGTAAATATGCGGTGCCCGGAAATACGGCTGCGTCTGATTGGTGTAGAGGTGTTCTCCATCGAGGTTGGCCATGGTGTCCACCGGTTCAGTCCAATTCCTGAGATCCCTGCTTGTCACCCGGTAAATCCTGCGGATGCCATCGATAAACCGCCGATAGTAGAGCACGTAGGTTCCCTCGGATTCGGACCAGAAACCGACATTCTGGGAATCAAACGCCCAACCAGGTTCGAAATCATCGCGAAAGACCGGTCCATCTCCGGATTGTGTCCAGTGAATTCCATCCGGGGACGTCAGCAGGAAAAGCCCGGATTTGTCATTCCCGCCGAATGCCTTGAACCGATGAGCCGGATCAACTCCGGGGCGGGAGTCGAGAAAGGGGGCAAAATTATGACAGGCCGGATGACCGGCGAGAATGATGTTATTGTTCATGTCCCCTTCCCATTCGAAAAGCTGGTGGTTCGGTCGGGTCCAGTGAATTCCGTCCCGACTGGTGGCATGGCAGGTGACTTCCACCTCAATGGCATGTCTGGCAACCGGAAGACCGCGATAAAACAGATGCCATGTGTCCCCGTCCTTCAAGACAGTCGGGTAAGCGGAATACACCCCTTCCCACGGGCGGTCAAACTCCAGCGCCCTGCCCGAGCGCTCCGGTATGCACAGCCGGTGGCGGACATCGCCCGACAATTCACTGATCAGATAATCATCGATGAACAGCTCCCGCCTCGTTCCCACAGGCAGCGGATCCAGTGAACGGATTCTGATTCTGGCAAGGTAAATGGCAGTCTTCTCTTCATGGGAACTGTAATAACTGACCCAGAGCCATGGTCCCTTCCTGACAAGTCCGGCATAGCTGGTATCACCGCCGCTCGGCAGTCTCAGTGCCGGGGTATACCCGGCTGTATTCCTGTCGATAAAACCCAGTTCAGTCCATGCGGATCCGCCGGATTCCGGATACCTCCGCACGCAGCTGAGCAGCCGCCCGTCAGGAAGTGCAAGCAGTGCGGGGCCGCCCATCCGGTAATCGAGCCGCTGCCATTCCCAGTCCTTCCATGGCGGACTGCTTTTACCAAGCAGGGCATGGGTCGCGCTGCCTCCCTGCGGATTGTCCCTGCGCAGGAGCATCCAGGCAGTGCCGTCCCGGTCAAAGGCCATGGAATGCTCGTTACTGTGATCTCCGGTCGGTCGCAGATGATCAACATGAACCTGGTATTCCACTCCATTACCGGTTTTGTAGAGGCGCGTGCCGTCTTTTTCTCCCCACGTGTAGCCAAGGGCCAGTCCGTTTCCGCCGGACCATGCAGTCTGCCAGATCCAGTATCCGGTGTCTCCGATGTTGTTCGGGCCATCCCATGTGAGTCCGTCTTCCGAAATCCATGATAATGACCGGCTGGTGCGGCGGCTGTCGTCGCCTTCATCCACATGGTATTCCCATGAATTCAGAAGGAGCTTCCCTTCCGGTGTTATCGATAACTTGGCATCCCGAAGATCATATCCCGGGGTCTCGAGCAGGCCAGCTGTGCGCCAGGACAAACCGTCCCCGGAAACAATGATTCGAACTCTGCCATAATCCCCTGCCCTGACATGCGATTCTCCTTCGCGAAACGCGCAGTACCATTGACCACGGAAGTATTCCAGATCTGTGAATGCGTTGTGTGGGGCTTTGTCCCAGATACGTCTCACTTCGACCAGTTCGAGATCTCCGGACAGGTCAAGAGCCATTACACCGCTGCACAGGAAGCCGCTGATCAGCAAAACTGTGAGCATCGCGGGGATGCGGTCAGAGAAAGAGGGAAACCTTGTCATACCGTCAGCTTTTCGATTTCCCAGCCCTTGCGGTAATCCCTGCGGAGCCACTGATCCGCTTCAGCAAAATCGGTGAAAGACAGGGCATCCGCATCCCATGACAGCCTCGTGGTGGTGAGCTGTTCTCTCAGCTGCGCGCGAAGCGCTACATTTCCGAGAAGCACGGTTTCGGTCAATGGCCCGGCCCAGTTGAAGTTTGAGCCGGCGGGCATTCCGCCCTTGCAGGCCTGTATCCACTCCTCGTGGTGACCAACAGACCTCTCCAGCTTGCGGGGCGGTTCGCCATACTCCCGGTCGAGTGAATCCGGAAAAAGTCTCCAGCGGTTCCAGTCCGAGAATATTATCCCGTTGTCCCCTTTGAGGATCAGACCATTTTCCCCGAGTCGGGCTCCTTCGGGGACTTCAGCAGGACGCGGGGGTCTCAGGCCGCCATCATACCATGTCAGTTTCAATGCCGGGAATCCGTCCCTTTCGGGGAACCGGTAAGTGATCATGGAGGCCAGTGGATAGGATTCCCGGTTGACCCGGCTGGAGGATGCCTCGACGGTCAGGGGAGCCCCGAGTTTCAGGGCCCGGAATACCGGATCAAAAAAATGGCAGGCAATGTCTCCCAGGGCGCCGGTGCCGAAGTCCCACCATCCCCGCCACTTGAACGGAGCATACGCGGGGTGGTATGGCCTCCATGGTGCCGGGCCGATCCAGAGATCCCACTCCATTGATGGCGGAACATCGGGTTTCTCCGATGGCCGGTCAATCCCCTGAGGCCAGTACTCATCAAACAGCCCGCGTGAAGCCCGATCGGTCCAGATGTGGACTTCCCGGACCGGTCCGACGGCGTTGTCCATCACATATTCCTGAACACGTCGGGTTTCGTCGCTGGCCTGTGCCTGATTGCCCATCTGGGTTGACACACCGGCAGCAGCGGCGGCTCGTGTCAGTTCCCTCGCCTCCCAGACACTGTGAGTCAGAGGCTTTTCGGTATAGACATGCTTTCCGTGATTAATCGCCAGCATGGTGGCGTGGAAGTGATGATGATCCGGAGTCGCCACAATCACCGCATCGATGTCCTTGTGCATCTCCTCGAGCATCTGCCGGTAGTCCCGGAACCGACGGGCACGCGGGAACCGGTTGAATGTCCCACCAGCCCGATCGAGATCGACATCGCACAGGGCGACGATGTTCTCAGAGCTTACGGATCCGATATCCCCAGCTGCCTTTCCCCCGGCGCCCACCGAGGCAATATTCAGCTTTTCGTTGGCGGCGTACGTGCGGGCTGAGCCGGACTGCAGGATGGTCAGCCCGATTGCGGATGACTTGAGAAAATTTCTGCGGTTCATTCGATGATTGCTGTTGAGGTCTGTGTGCCGCCAGGACGCTGGCAACACGGCTGACATGATCATGTTCAGGAACGGGATGATCATGCGCCACCATTGAGGTCGCATCAATCCAATTCTCCCGTCCCGCAGTTCAGTTCACGGCTCACAGAAAAGGCGAAGCCGGGCACCGAAATGCCCGGCTCCATGAATTAACGTCAGTATGTGGTTTCCCCTACCGATGGCGGGTATCAGGCTGTTCCGAGTTTTGAGACGGAGCGCGCGATGGCGGCAATCACCAGCACGAGGAGGACAATACCGGCGAGAGATGATCCCAATGCGGCGACAGCGGGTTTCCATGAGAAGCCGCTGCGGGTCCTGTCCAGTTCCAGTTCGACAGCGAGGGGTTCCATGGTGTCGACAATATGAGATTTACGGAGAGTCTGCACGTGAGCCATCTGTGGAAATGTGGCGTAGATGGCGGCGGGGCGGGCCACTGCAGCCTCCTGCTGCCTGACAAGTCGTGCCGCAAGCCGTGACATTGCCTCCCGGTCCTCTTCAGAGGCTGAGACGAGGATTTCCTCAATCTGCGCCTGGGTGAGATTGGAGTAGTCCGCGGGCAATCCGGCGGCGTCCTTTTTGTTGAAGACGCTGTTGATCCTGGCATTGAGGGCTACGGTCGCCTGCTGGGACCTGAAGTTCTGGAACTGCACCCTGACATCCTCGTTGAATGACTGGTCAGCCTGAGAAAAGTTCATGGCGTTCTCATAGGCCAGCTGCGCTCTTGAGTTGTCGCCGCTGATCATGAACTGGTTGCCGAGGTTTAGGTATTCAACGGCGGAATTGCTTTGCTCCTCGATGATCATTCGGTTGCTGGCGAGGTAGTCGTCAACTTCCATCAAAGACAGTTTGGGGCGCCCAAGGGAACCTTCATGGTCTTCCTCAACGAGGTCCATATTGCCTTTGCCTTTGATCAGCCGGACGCTCTCGGGAAAGGCAAGCTGCCATTCGAGGTCCTCAAGCGGGAGTCCGAAGGATGGGCCTTCGAGGTCGAACTTTCCATCCTCGAGACCGCTTTCGGAAAGACGGCTGAAATAGAGGAACCGGAAAACTGATTCGTCGCTTTCGCCTGCGTTCCGTTCAATCGGAAGAAGCAGGTTCCGGCCGTCCTTCCATGGCCACACGCTCTTGTCATTGATATAGCCAAGCCAGAACTCCGCTCCTTCGGGAAGCTGCATCGTGATCTGCCGCTCCTCTCCCGGATCCATCGTCAGTTCAACCATGGTCAGCATCTGACCACCCAGGGCAACAACAGAACGAAGTCTCGTCTTGAGAATCCGGGCAGGAAGGACTTCCTCGATTTCGTTCCTTTCAATCTGAAGCACAATCGAGCCGGAGTCCGTCAGCTGCCGGAGGACCCTGACAAATCCACTGGTGCTGCCAGAACCTTCACGCAATCCGGCCGGGATGGTCGACCAGTCAGCAGCCTGAAAGCCTCCGGAGTCATCAACACTTTCAACGCGGATGCGTCCTTCAGACTGGAATGCCACCCATGATCGGGACAGATTGGCGCCTGGCACCTGAACCAGCTGGAATGTCCACTCGCCGGCTGTGGCACTGACCGGCTGCTGGAAGCGCACCGAAAGGACCGTCGAGCCGACCAGCTTCCGTTCAAAGCGGACCTCCCATGAAACTGGTGCCGCTTCAGTATCCGCGGATGGAACCCTCGCCGCATCCACCACCTGATTTCCAACAATTTCAACACTTTCTGCATCGGCGGGAAGTTCGAGTCTCATCGAATCCACACCGGCATTTTCGATGGAGACCAGAATCCGTGCTTCAGTTTTTGCCAGTCCCTCACGGAGTGTCACCTTCTGAAGCATCCTGGTCTGCACCCACGGGTTGACCTTCTCGACGCTGAAAAAAAGCTGCCATTGTTTCTGGAGCAGACTGAAGACCAGTGCCCCTTTCTGCCGGACGCCGGCAGCGGCTGCCTCACGCTGGATGACACCGTCGATATTTTCGGGGTAGAGACGCACGCCGAGTTCCGGGGCGACGATGAGTTGCCCGGTCTGCTTTGTGGCCTCATTGAACTGCACCACGGGTGCCTGCAGCGCATCGCCTGCGAGTTGTCCCTGACCGACGAGGTTAAGCTGCAGCTGGGTGTCGCCTATTGTTCTGCTGCGAAGATGGACGGTTATCAGAGTCTGATCATCCACCTCACTCTCGGTCCAGTGACTGACCTGCGAACCGGAAAGAGACTCGATTTCCAGTCCGGGAGGCAGAGGGAAACGAATCTGGAAGATACCGCTGCGCGTGATGGAAAAGGCGGCTGAGACGGCGAGCAGTGTGCGGTCCTCACCGAGAGAGAGTGTCTGCCTTGTTTCCACCCGGACATCCGGCTGAACCGGAGAAACCTCGAGAGCAATAGTCCCGCCGGCTGTGGCGTACTGGTAGGCCCGCCGCAGTGTCAGCCCATCGGATCCGGAATCCTCTGCGACCGGCATGCTGAAATCCTCAAGGCTCAGCGGCGTCATTCCCGCCGGAGTGACGGCATCGAGCTGAACTTCCTGGGGAGCCGCCACACCGACATAGCCAAGTTCTCCGGAGGCGCCTGGCAGATGCACAAGGCCGATGACATGGGAATATGGCAGCGCGCCGGCTCCGGACTGACTGAGGAAGGAAAGCGGAAACACCTCGGTCCGCGGTTCCTTGAGCTGAACATTCAGATTTCCCAGATCGGGATCGTAACGCCACGAGAGGATATTTTCTCCCGGCACATCGATTATGGTGAGTGAAGGATGGACCTTGAAGATGAGCTGTTTGACCTGTCCCTGCACAGGTCGGATGATGGCCACGTGCTGACCGTCGACAACCCCGGCTGCAGGAGAGAACCGATGCGTCAGCTCGGCGAAATAAACAGTCTGTTCATTTCTGGTGTCACGGCTTCGTGGCTGCCAGCTCAGCACCGGGTTGACTGACGGCTGCAGCACCGCCCTGTATCGGAATGACCCGCCTTCGAGGCGGTCCAGTGAGATAAGATTGTCCCGTGAGAGTTCGAGGTCCCGGTTTCCGAAATCAGCCGTGAGGACATGGCTGATGGCGGCGGGAGTCTCCAGTTTTACCGAGGAGGTGCGGCCATCGACGACGATGGCAGCCTTGAACTTCACTGAAATCCGGAAGTTGCCTGACTCTTCAGCCAGCACATTTGTCCCCGCTGATCCGGCAGTGGCATCCAGCAGACGTATTCCCTCACGTGCATTGAAATGTATCGATTGCAGGACTGAATCCGGTCCGAGGATCTGCAGCACGTCATTGGCTTCGGCGCGCCAGTGTATTTCCATCGAGGAACTGACAAAGCCATCGCGGAATGTGAGTTCCTGGGTTATCTGCTCAACGCCGTGAACATCGACGCGCTGCGGCTGTGGTCGCCGCGATTGGAATGGCGCCGCAGACTGCTGCTGAACAATCTGTTCCGCCTGGACAGCGTTGACAGACTGACTCTGTGCTCCCGCCTGCCCGGCAGAGAAGGTGAATACAAATCCCGCGGCAATGATCAGCGCCGTGGAAGCCGGAACACCCGTGCCGGTGCCGGATGGGCTGGGGTCCGGATCTGCATCCGGCCGGGATGGAGATGCGGGACCGGATCCGCCACCAAGACTGAATATCAGTGGAAGGAGAATCCGCCGCACAGTCAGAACAGCAAGAAGCACAAGGAAGACCGGAAACCCGTGGAACTGAGTCAGCGCACCCGCGAGCAGGAATCCCCATCCAACGGTGAGGGCACACATGTGCCGGACCGGGCCACGGTCCTTCGCAGCCGCGGCGACGCCCATGGCAATGAGACCCATTACGAGAAAAATCACCGCCGGGCAGGAAACGGGTGCGTTCGGAGCTTTCGCGACACTGAGGCTGACATGCTGTTCCATGCCGGCTGATTGCACCGGGATTGTGAACTGCAGTTCGCGCGCCGAATCACTGTTCCGGCCTGCGTCGGGGACAGCGGTCACAGCGCCGGCAATAAAGCTCAGTGACGCCAGTATCAGTCCGATAGTCGACAGGGACTTCACCGGAACCCAGGACCAGAACCGGAAACGTGATCGCAGATGGGCAAACACACCGAAGAAAACCACACTCGAGGCAATCAGCGCCAGACCCGCGACAAGGCACATGAATGAATCACGGCCCATCAGTGAAGGCTTTGTGAAGACATCATATCCGCGGACTGGTGTCCATGGGTCGATCGGCTCAAGTCCGGTGTCGCTCGAACGGAATCGGAGAGATTTCCCTTCATCTGAGGCGCGGATCGTCCATCGGGTGACGAGAGCCGGTGAGCCGATTTGCGGCAGTCTGATTTCCATCCTGTTGGAAGCTTCATTCCTCGCCGCCATCCTCAGTCTGATCGGGATGACCTCGTTGGGGTTGGCCTTTACTTTGAGGGGCACCAGTATGGAATCCCCGTCAGAGACCGGCACAACAACTTCTTCGTCAACCCGCACCTCCCAGAGATCAAGGCCTTCCGGAAGCCGATAGCGGATATGCGGTATGCCTTTGTTTTTAATGAAATAACTGGCGGTGTGGATGGTCTGTCCATCGGTGCCGACCTCAGTGGTGACTTCAGCCCTGTCAGCGAGGATAAGCAGGCTGCTGCCGCGTTCCATCTGCTTGACACCCAGATCCAGCTCAAAAGGATGCGAGGAATACTGGTAGGCATCGACCAGCGGCGCATCAAAAAGCAGCCGGTATTCGGATGGAATCTCTGCCGGCTGAATGGCAACCACACCGGCAGGTTCACTCCCGGAAACAACCAGAGTCTCAACCTGGAAGTTGCTGATGAAAATCGCGTATCCCTGATTATTTCTCGCCTGGGCAGGATGAATTCCCTCAAAGGGGTATGTCGTCCGCTGCGGATCCAGTTTCATGTCGTAGGTGGCCAGCAGCGAGTAGGTGCCGAAGACCGGATTTTCCAGATACACCTGATATCCATCATCCGTACGCTTCCAGTTCCGGACGCCCTTTCCGGAAAATTCCATATTCGAATAGTCGGATGGAGCGGTGACGATGAATGAATCCACAGGTGACCCTGAGACAAGGTAGTTGAGAAGTGAACTTCCATAAACCATGCCTTCTCCAAGCGAGTAAAGCTGAAGAGTATCCACTTGTATGGACTGCTCGATTTCGTCAATGGAAACCTCCAGTGACCAGTCAAGGTCCCGGAGACGGTAGGCCAGTGCCAGTCCATCGACTTTGCGGGGAAAGAACGCCGCCGCAACCTCGGTCACCCCCGAGGACGAGGCAGTGGCAACGCGCAGTCCCTGTTCCACCGCAATACCGACATGGCCCCGGCTGCTTTTGACTCCGACAGGCTGGATGACAGGGAGGCTCCATGTTCCTGAAGGCATGGCGAGGTTTCTACTGAGTTCGATACGCCCGGTCCAGCGGCCGCTCACCGGTTCACTGAATATCACTCTCAGGCGCTGCCCGGCAGGTTCACTGTCACTCAGAAAATAATCGGCAATCCGGTTTCCGTCGATGCTGGTCAGAACATACTCAGAGGGAAGTATCCATTCGAATTCCCTGACAGGTGCCTCCCGGATATCCAACTCCATCATGCAGTCGATGGATTGCAGATTCCGGCCGAGGCTGTGGATGGTGACGCGGGAAGCGGCCACCTCGGGAAGGATGGTATCGGCCTGCACCGCGTAATCGTAATCGGCACCGGAAAACCTGTAGGCGAAAACCTGCGACCCGTCAGCAGCGGGGAATCCAGCCATTTCAGGAAACCGCTCAGGACTTATCTGAGTCAGATTGCGTGAATCCTGAATCTCAAGCTTGACGGCGCCCTGATTGACTATCCGGGCAAAGCCCCCAAAGGCAAGCGCATCGCGTGGAGCCAGTCGAAGCGGTTCAACCTTCAAAGGAAGAGCCGGCAGCGTCTGCTGAGTGTACACCTTGAGCCGGTGGACGCCGGTGACGGGACGCCGCATGCGGATTTCAAGGCGTCGGGCACCATCGGCACCATCCTCAGTAGGAAGGATCTTCCATGACAGGATGTCCTCTCCATCCACCCGGAGGATTTCACCCGGACCCGCCACATCGAGAACCAGATCGTCAACCTCTCCCTGCATGATCTGGTAATCCAGCCAGAAGACCTGACTGAGACGGCCTGAGCCCAAGGATGACTGAAGCAGACCTTTAACCGAGTAAAAGACCCTGCCGCTGAGTTCGGGGACCTGTTCAGTCCAGGTAAGGCGGAAGCTGCCGGATGGCTGAAGATATCCTCTGGCGGAATCACCGTCCCATTCGATGTCGCCGAGTGGTGTTATCTGAAAACTCGAATCCTCAGCCCAGCCATGAAGCGCGACAGGACGGATTATCGAATCTGCGACCATTATGTTGATAGAGCGCCCGTCCACAGCATCGCGCAGACGACAGTGGAACCGCACAGTCACTTCAACCGAGCAGGGCCGGTCAGAGGCAATCAGAAACTGCCCGTCTTCAAAAATCATACGAGCTGATGTATCTGAAAGTGAATAGGAGACAACACCGACCTCGCCACCCAGAACCGGGACCTGACCGCCACCCGGATGACGAATGTCAACGACTCCACTCAATGCCATTTTTACAATCCCGTCCTTGTCATCCAGTTCACTCTCAAGACTGAAATCACGGAATGTATTGGCAAAGAGGTCCGGCTTGTCCGGAGCCACCGCGATCTCTGACTGGTAATCCCTGCCCTGCACAGTTGCCTCAAGGACTTTCCCGTTGCCATCGCCGGTTCCCGCAGAGTCAGAAATGAGGGAAGCGCCAGTGCCGGCAAAGGAAAGCCGCAGCTGGCCTTCAGTTTCAACCCGAAGCTTTCCGCCGATCCCCAGAGCTTCCGGAACCGACGCGAACACAGGTGTGAACACCTTGAAAGGATCCACGGATTTCCGATCAAGGCTGATGGTCAGCGCCACTTCCTCAGAATCCTCAGCCTCCGCACCGGGAACGAGAATCAGATGATGACCTGATCCGGATTCCCCTGTCTCAACCACCGCAGTGAATGGTGATGATGGGTCGACCTGAACGAGAAGAGTCCCCTTCGAGTTACTCAATTGAAGAGAGATTTCCTCCCAGTGACCCCTGAGTCTTTTGAAAGTGAACATCCACGTCTCGCGAATCCTTGTTGCATCGGATGAGATGCTGGCCTTTCCATCCAGTTCGAGGGTGTAGACCAGCGGCTCTTGATCCGCCGGACCATGAGGTTTCAGGAGCCCTTTGATCACAAAGCTCGATTCGCCGGATTCAGCATCTGCCTGCCCCTCCACCGAAACGCGTCTCAATTCTCCACTGAGAAATGGTTGTGAAATGAGTGAGACCACCGGTGTCAGCAGAAACACCACCAGGGCTGCCCCCGGAAGGAGTAAGCGTTGCAGAATCGACTTTGTCCCCGTCGCCCCCCGGATAGCGGGCGTCGCTGAATCATGAATGAGTGTTTTCATATTGTTCCAAAAAATGTTCAAGTGCTGGTCACTCAGGAGTGTCACCGTGGACCCGATGGTTCCATGGATCGCGCCATGCGGATCATCTCCCTCAAGCGGACCGGACCGGGATCGGGAGAAAACTCCAGAACCGTATCCGAGACCCATGCATCCAGTCGATCGAGTGCAACCTGGCCCGCATAAGGACTGCCTGCCATCCACTCAGCCAGTGCAGAGGCTGAAGCAGCAAGCTTCAGCGCCGGAGTCGCGTCTTCCATCGATGGGGCGGACCATGCAAATTCAATGGTTCTTTCCGTCTCCCTGTATTGTCCGGTGGATGGATCCAGGTATCGGACTGTCACCCATCCAAGCGGTGTTGCATTGTCCTCATCCACCTGGATGACATAGAGAGCATTACCGGTCTCTGCTTTTGAGAGTTCGCCTGCATCCACCGAGTTGTCACGGAACTGGTCCGCGCTCAGCTGGTGCCTGTTGAATCCCAGCTGGCGATAGCGGGTGACTCGGGATGGATTGAACCGCACCTGAACCTTGACGTCCCTTGCGGCCACCTCGAGGGATTTGAACCATGTGTCACGGAACTGCTCTGCCGCCGCGACGGGTTCAACCAGAACCCCGTAACGGCCGTCACTGTGCCGGGTCAGTTCCTCAAGGAGCCGGTCGTCAAGACCGTCCCAGCCGATGCCGAAGCAATCAAGTGCCGCCCCACGCCTGCGGTTCTCTTCAACCAGTTCACGCAGTGCACCGCTTCGAAGCTCTCCCAGATTCGCCGCTCCATCAGTGAGCAGAAGAACCCTGTTGGCGGCTTCCGGCCTGAAATTCTGATACAGTTTTTCATAGGCCAGGTTAAGGGCCGCTTCGATATTGGTTCCTCCTGAAGGCTGAATATCCCCGGCACGCGCTGTCAATTCGGCAGCCATGGTTCCCGGCAGCGAATCCACCCACAGGGTAGGAGTCGATGAAAAGCCTACCAGACTGACCAGATCCCCTTCCCCAAGTTCATTGGCAATGACCTGCAGCACGGATTGAGTGACAGCTTTCCTGTCAGGTCTCTCCATGGATCCGGATGTATCAAGAAGAACTACCAGATTGAGGCCATTCTCACGATTGAGTCCCTCCACTGCAGCCGCAACGGCAATCCTCAGCAGCTGCCTGTCTGTTTCAAAGGGCCACTGCGCGCGATCGAGGAAGACTCCAACAGGGGCATGCCTCACCGCCGGATCGTGATAGTCCATGGCATTGACAAACTCCTCGGTCCTGATGCTGTTTCTGTCAGGAAATGTTCCTGACCGCAGCGAAGACTCGGCAAGCCGGAATGAGGCATCGCCCACATTCATCGAAAAAGTGGAGACCGGCGACTCAGCCGTTTCCTTTTCCACATTCAGATCCACCGGCGTGAATTGTCCGGATTTCCTCCTCTGCAAGGATGAGGGCCGTCCTCCATGGAGGCCGAGCCGGTCGGCGTCGGGGAAAACAGCCATTTTGGGAAGATCCTGGCTGAAACGGAATAATCTCCCGGCGCTGGTGCCGGCGACGGCGTTGAGGTCCGTGATGGACTGCTCTCCCGCCCTGGAAGAAAGGTTCCTTTTTTCAGAGTAGCGGAAGCTGAACTCATCGCCGTCCGTCCAATCCATTGTCGTTGTCGAATCCGGAGTAACAGCCGCATCAAAGAGGTCCAGTTCCCGGACCTGTTTTGACTCACCAGCCATGCGATCCGGGACAATTGAGAAGGCTGCGGCTGATGGCTGTTCAGCAGCCTCACTGCCATCGAGTGAAAAAGAGGAGGACTCCGACTTCGGGAGACCGCCCGTCACCATCGGCCGGTTTTCAATGCTGCTGGAAAGCATGTCCTTGTCGGTATCATCGAACCCGGCG
>JAUIAG010000335.1 GCA_030425355.1 Verrucomicrobiia bacterium | reverse complement strand
CGTGATCGAATTATCGCACTGGCTCTCCAACTGATATCCGATGGAACCGGCCCGGGGTTTCGACGATGACGGAAGGCGTCCCCGGAAGGCCCTTCAGTTCCACTTCCATCGGAAATGAATTCCCCCGGTCCTGATCGAAGTCGCTCACAATTATCAGGACTGTTGAATCCGCTTCATCATGGACACCGGATACGACCATGGCGCCGCTCCCGATTACCGGAACTGTCAGAGAGAAGGGCTGTCCGCTGTTGAGAATCCCGGCGTGCTGATGGGACTCGGCATAGACTTTATGAAGCAGAGAGATTTCGGTCTCCAGTTCGCGGCCCAGGCACCACAGGAAAAAACTGTCATGTCCGCGCACGAGGAGGTGTCGCAGCAGTTCTGCGTACCGCTCCCGGGAAAACTGAGTGACCAGGGAGGCATCCGGATCGTGTTCCGGAGGTGCGGTGGTATGCCAGTGAACGTAGGGCACCGAGGGAATTCCCGGACTGGTGTGAGCCCCGGCATTGGACCCGATCCGAAGCAGATTATAGAACCACCGGCTGTCGGGGTCATCATAGTCATACCACTCAAAAACCGGATACCATGTGTATATGACCGGCATGGACACAGTGTAACCGCAGGCATCAAACTCATCAGCCCACGGGCGATAGACAGCTTTCTGCTCGCGAACAACGGGAATCGCAGGATTTTCAGGAACCAGTTCAAAGTAGTCGTACCAGTAGCGATAACCATCGTGGGGATTCACCCCGTAGTTTCCCACCATCGCTTCGGGAAACACCGCCAGAACCGGATCCGACAGACACTGTTTCTGCAGCGCGGATCGCTTTTCGCGTATGGCCTGCTGAAAGGAGATAAAGGAGTCCATCTCCGGAATGGCTTCCCGGCAGCGGATACACCGCCGGGACGACTCCCATGCACCATTCCACTCTATAGGACCGTCCACTTCCCAGTCGACGAAAACGAAGTCAAGAGGCACCTCTGATTCCCTGTAGGCAGACACGAAGGACTGGACCCTGTTTCGAATCCCGGGAATCCGATGGTCGACGCCAAAAGGACAACCCAGTGTCCTGCCAAAGGAATCGTCCCCGAAAGTCCGCCCGTCGGCGTCAACATGAAGGGTCGGTTCACTCCCGTCATGAAAGGAATAAAGGCAGGAGGAGGCATTGGCGACCACCTGCATGCCCAGTTCATGCTGAAGTCGGGCAATCTTCAAAATCGAACCGGTGCCAGGATCGGGTGAACTCCCCTGCCCCTTCCATCGCCAGTTAACCGAATAGGCTATGCCGCGCTGTCTGAGCTTTTCCAGATAATCCCGGACAGTAGGGCCGTCGGCCACTCCGTCCAGCTGGCCGGATATGGGAAGTATATAAAGTGGCAGTCGTGATTCAGAAGGCACCTCAATCTGCCGGGTTGCCCGCAGAACCGTATCAATCCGCTCGACGGAATGAGCCCCCCAGGCCGGGAGGAACGCAGCCATGAGCCATACCATGGATGAAAATGTGTGAAATGGATGGGACGGGAATAGATTCATGTGTCATGGCGGCCGGGGCGGGATCCGGGCCTGTCAACATCCGGAATTATCTCACACATCACGGGCTCACGAAGCCGCCCGGCCATCAGTTTTCAACAGCGCGTTACTGCCTCCGGGCAATATAGACACCGTAGCTGAAATAGTTTTTATATTTTTCGTAGAGTTCAATCTCCCTGATCTCGGCATCGACGATGGCCCGGGCCTGTTCAGAGTTCCCGTTGCGGCTGAGGAATCTTTCAAATCCGTTCTGAAGCGGGCGGTAGTAATAATCCACCCAGCAGTGCTCGGGGAGGGGGAAATATCCGACGGGTGAATAACCGTTATTTTCCAGGACTTTGATTTTGGCGGAGGCCACATCGATTTCCGGATACTGACTGTTCCAGTGGTCCTGAATTTCCGGCGGTCGGGACTCTGTCAGCCAGGTGATTTCAGAGACCACCAGCAGTCCGCCCGGTTTCAGAAATGGCCGCCAGCCGGCAACACCCTTCCGGAAACCGATATTATAAATGGACCCTTCGGCCCAGATGATATCGAGTTCTTCTGAGGCAAAGGGCAGACGGTCCATGGAACATTGCAGAGTGGTGATCCTGTCCCGAACATCTTCAACTTCAGCCCGGATCACGAGGTCATCGAGGAATTCCTGATAAATGTCCACCGCTGTGATTCTGGCATTGAGGCAGCTGGCAAGACTGACAGCCGAGGCACCGGTGCCGCAGCCAATATCAGCCACTTTCAAGGGCTTTACCGTATCCCAGTCAATGCGGGCCAAAGCCAGCGCGAGATCAATCTCCGAATCACCACCCGGTCCCTGGCGAGGGTTTTTGCGGTGCAGGTCTACAAGCAGTCGAGAATCTTCCATAGTTGAAGTGTGTCCAAACGGGGAATGTGTTGTCAATTGAGGCCGGTGCCGCAAATGGAAAAAATTCAGCGATTCATGCGCTGCAGAGCCCGTTGTATCGCCTCGCGTTCGGACTGGGGATCGAAGTCCGGATTCGGACTGGATGGGACCGGGGCGCCGGTCTCGCGCCGCCACTGATCGAGGATGCTGTAAAGTTTGGCAGCCCTGCCGGGATGGACAGACACCAGATTCCGCGTTTCGCCGATGTCTGAATCGAGATCATAAAGTTCCAGTCCGTTGTCTTCAAAATAGTGATGCAGCTTCCACTGTCCGAGGCGGACGACACTGCAGGGCCGGCTTCGGAAAAGTGGATCGCGTTGTTCGTCCATGACCTGATAGGACTGCAGATAAGCCGGGAAATGCCAGAATATGGGCCTTTCAGCAGGAAAACCCCCGGTTCCCTTGAGCAACGGAACCAGGCTGTGCCCGTCGTGGACCTGGTTCCGGGGCATGGCAGCACCAGTCATTTCAATCAGGGTCGGATAGAGATCCACGCCGGTAACCGGCTCGTGGCTGACGGTCCCGGGACTGACAACTCCCGGCCATTTAACAAAAAACGGCACGCGGATACCTCCTTCGTAATACGTGCCCTTGTATCCCTTGAGTGGCGCCATGTCCGTCGCCGGGCCATAACCGCCGTTGTCCGAGTAAAAAAGGATGATGGTGTTGTCTTCGATTCCGGTGGAGGTCAAAGCGGACCTGATACGCCCCACACCGTCATCAACTGCCTGAATCATGGTGGCCATGGCCACATGGTCATGCAGATTCCCCGGTGTTTTCGACCGGTATTTGTCCATCAGTTCCTTCTTTCCGTCCAGTGGAGTATGGACAGCGAAGTGTGTGAGATACAACAGCCACGGCTGGTCACGGTTCTCCTCAATAAACCGGACGGCACGATCGGACAGGACATCGGTGAGGTACTGGCCGCCACTGACGGACTCGAGTCCGGGAGCCTTTGGAAACGGCGGATAATACCCCCTGGGCGGACCGCCACTGTGAGTTCCCCCGACATTGACGTCAAAACCGTAGGGTCGCGGATCATCACTCAGGTGCCATTTCCCCATGATGGCGGTTCTGTACCCGGAATCCTGAATCTGACGGGCCCATGATTTAATTGCCGGGTCAAGGACATCGACGCCTGGGACATGTTCGAGGCGGCGGTGTGCAGCCCTTCCCCTCGGACCCGTCCCGACGTTGAAGACTCTGTGTCTCGGGGAGTATTGACCGGAAAGCAGGGACGCCCGGGCCGGGGCGCAGTTCGCCGCAGCGGAATAGGCATTGGTAAAGACCATCCCCTCGGAAGCCAGGCGGTCGACGTGCGGTGTTTCATAGAAGTCCGATCCCATGTAGCCCGTATCTTTCCAGCCGAAGTCATCCAGAAAAATGAAGAGGATATTGGGACGCGATGTGGATTCTGCGGCATTCAGCCATGCCGGGAAGACACAGGTCAGCAGCAGGGCGTGAATCAGCCACCACGGATTCCGGCCGGTGCAGGAGTTCAAAGGCATGCCCGGATAGTGAGACAGCACCATCGGGCTTGTAAAGACCTCATCACACTACTGCTGGCCGGAGGAAAGATGTCGTGTGAGGTGGACAAATTCAGCGGGAGCGAGCTTCTCCGGGCGCTGCATTGGGGGATGGCCGATGGCATCGAGGGCTGCGACGATGGCATCGGATCCCCCATAGAGGGACTTCAGGGAATTCGCCATGGTCTTCCGGCGTTGACGGAAGGCTGTTTTGACCAGTCTGCTGACGGCAACTTTCTCATCCGCATCCGCACAAAGCGGGGTTTCAAGCCGGCGGAAGAGTCCGCAGGCACTGGTGACATCCGGCGGCGGGAAGAAACACCCGGAAGGAAGTTTGAAGAATTCAACCGGCTCGTAACTCAGCTGGATGAGGATGGACAACAAACCGTATGTGGGTGACGCGGGCGCTGCAAAGGCCTTTTCAATGACCTCCAGCTGCAGCGTCACCACCATCAGGTCGGGTGGGTGCTGCGAAAGTGCCAGTTCGACAATGATGGGTGATCCCACCGAATACGGAAGGTTGGCCACCAGTTTCCATCCGGTCCAGTCCTCCGGCCGGCTTTTGAATCTCTCCAGTGCGTCCTCGTGGACCAGCTGAAATCGGGGATGTCCTTTGAGGCGGCGGGTTGTGAGAAAATCGCAGAGCCGGTGGTCCTTTTCGATGGCGAGAACATGGGCTCCGGCATCGAGGAGAGGCCCGGTGAGCGCCCCCATCCCCGGACCGACTTCAAGCACCCGGTCTCCGGGAACGATTTCAGCCAGCCTTACGATTCGATCCAGCTGGTTCCCATCGTGCAGGAAATTCTGTCCCAGTGACTTGGTCAGCATCAGCCCTGACTCCGAAAGGATCTTCCGGAGGTCGCTGAGTCTGAGATATCCTGCGCGGTCAGACATGGGTTTCCAGTTGTTCAGGTTGAAAAACAAAGGAGCAGGTCTGCTGGAGACCTGCCCTGAAAGAAAGTGAATTCCACCGGCCCGGATGGGTCCGGGCCGGGGTGATTGGACTCATGAATGCAGGTTGGCGTCAGTGACTGCCCCCTCGGAAGCGGAATTGACAAGGTGAGCGTATTTGGCAAGCACACCATGACGGTAACGCGGTTCACGTGGCTGCCAGGATGCCTGACGCTTCTTCATCTCCTCATCGGAAATATCGACATTCAGCAGCTTGTTATCGGCATCAATGGTGATGGTGTCGCCGTCCTGAACCAGTGCCAGAGGCCCGCCGACAAACGCTTCGGGGGTGATGTGTCCCACCACGAATCCATGCGTTCCACCGGAGAATCGTCCATCCGTGATCAGGGCGACCTTGTCCCCGAGGCCGAGTCCCATGATAGCCGAGGTGGGGCCGAGCATTTCACGCATTCCCGGTCC
>JAUIAG010000334.1 GCA_030425355.1 Verrucomicrobiia bacterium | reverse complement strand
GAAGCACCCATGGAAGGAGTCTGAGTACATGCAGGCGATTGTTCTGGTGTGGGATATCCTGATTTTTCAAGGGGCAACAAGGACCTTTCCAAGCACACGCCCGTCGCGCAGTTTAGCCATCGCGGCCATGGCATCCTCGAGTGGGAATATGGAATCAATAACCGGACGGATTCGTCCTTCGAGCAGCCAGTCTATTGTCCGGAGAAAATCCTCTCTGGTGCGGCCGTAGCTGCCTGTCAGCCTCTGTTCCTTGACAAAGAACGGCCAGAGATTGAGATGAATATCCTTCCCGGCCGTGGCGCCGCAGGTGACGACTGTGCCTCCGCGGGCAAGGCAGTGAAAGCAGCTTTCGAGGATGCTGCCCCCGATATGTTCCACGATGATGTCCACACCTTTTTTCGAGGTGATCCTGCGGACCTCGGCGGGCCATGAATCATTGCGGTGATTGACAACGTGGGTGGCACCGAGCCGGCGGGCAAGGGATTCCTTTTCAGGTGATGAGGCAGTGGCTATGACTTTCGCCCCAAGGGAGCAGGCGATCTGTATGGCGTAACTGCCGACGCCGCTGTTGGCACCCATCACCAGGACCCACTGCCCTTCCCGCACCTTCACACGATCCGTGAGCATATGCATGGCGGTCGATCCGGCGAGGAGAACACTGGCCGCATGGGCGAGGTCCAGTGAATCGGGCAGAGGATGGACGAGGCGGGACGGGACGCAGATTTCGCTGGCGAAACCGCCATCGCGATGCACGCCAAGCAACCGGCTGTTGAGGCACTGTGAATGGTCGCCCACCCGGCAGAAATCGCATTCACCGCAGTACTGATTTGACTGCACCGCCACAGGCATTCCGGGTTTCAGGTGATCGACGTCGGGACCGCATCGGATGACATGGCCGCTCACCTCGCCTCCGCCAACCCTCGGCAGCTGAATGCTGACAGGCAGGGCACCGGCCTCCATCCAGAGATCGAGATGATTGAGGCCGCAATACCGGACGCGGATGACGACTTCACCGGCATCCGGCTGGAGGAGCGGTTTTTCGACCAGCTCCCACACGCCGGGCCGGCCATGTTCAATCAGTTGAAACTGCACCATAGAATATCTGCGGGAAGGGACCGGATACCGGAGTTCCGTAATGGCTGATACTGACAAAGGATTGACTAAGTCAGGGCCGGATAGGATGATCGATTGCATCCGTTATGACAAATCAAAGTTCCAGGACCAGGGCTTTTACGCTTATTGAACTGCTGGTGGTTATAGCCATCATTGCCGTTCTGGCCAGCATGCTGCTGCCTGCTCTCTCCAACGCCAAGAACAAGGCCAAGCAGGTCTACTGTCTGAACAACCTCAAGCAGATGGGGGTGGCCCTGACTCTTTACACTGAGGAATACCAGAAATATCCGGGCCATCACACCGGCGACAATGTCGTCTGGCCGGGGCGGACCATCAGTTATGTGGGAAACAACCGTAAAATCTACTTCTGTCCCATGAACCGTCCGTATGCGGAATGGCAGACCAACCGCATCAATGTCGCGAGGGTGTTCCCGTTCAATGTCACTCCCAACAGTTTCTTCAGCTACGGGTATAACGACTGGGGAACACGGGAATTTCACGTCCCTCATCTCGGGCTCGGGGGCCATGCGGGTGACCCGATTCATGGCGAACTGCCGGCCACCCGGGTCAAGGCACCGGCAGCCATGGTGGCCATTGGCGACAGCCGGACTGACGGCTTGTGGGATACCGCCATCGACCCCACAGACGGCGGCCGCGAACACCTCAGCCGGCGTCATAACGGAAAATCCAACGTGCTTTTCGCCGACGGCCATTCCGTGCTGTGCAATACCGATGACTACACGGTGACTTCAAGATTCTCCGCCAAGGGAAGCTACATTCGTCAGTGGAACAACGACAACCTTCCACATAAGGAAACCTGGTAGAGCATGAATTCCCATCAAGGAAACCTTCTCCGCGGCATCGCGGCTGTCCTCAGCATCCTGGTTCTATCCGGCGTGTCGGGATGCGGGGGCAAAAAGGCCGGCCAGGACTTCGACGCCGAACTGTGCTACTGGGTATGCAAAAGAGACCAGCATGAATTCACCTGCACATTCGACGAATACGGAGCATTCCAGACCACCGGAGGCCATCCTGGGCAGCCATACAACTGCCCCCGGTGCGGCAAAAATGATCAGGTCGTCAGGCTGCCTGACACCCCGGAAGTCATTGCGCGTTTCCGGGATAAAAGCGACTGACCGGCACCATCCAGGTCCCGGCAAATCTGTTGCCAACTTCCGGCAATGGGTGTAATTTCCCGGTGTATGGCTTTTTATAAGGTAGCGTTGTTATTCGCAGTTTACACTCTGGTGATGACAGTCGGTGTTGTGATGATGGCCAATGGCTCTCCATGGCTGCTCATCGGCGGATTTCTGGTGACACTGCTGGCATTCAGCAAATACGGCTGTCTCGATCACTGAATTGAATTAGCCGTGGTTCCGTGGTTTGAATCTCCACAGCCTGCGCTCCCACCCCGCTGGCCATGTCAGAACTTCCCGCAAAACTGACGGTTCGGCCGGAAATACCCAAGAAGGCGATCTACCGCCTCTCAGTGTATTTTCGTTCCCTCCAGCGACTGAAGGAAAACGGAATTCCCACGGTTTCGAGTGAGGCGCTGGCCGTTGCGGCCGGCGTCAAGCCCACACAACTGCGCAAGGATCTTGCCTATTTCGGTCAGTTCGGCACCAGAGGGCTGGGATATGAGGTCGACCAGCTGTTATCATTGATTTCGGATCTTCTGGGCACCACCCGTCTCCAGCCGGTCATCCTCGTGGGTGTGGGGAACCTCGGCACCGCACTCCTTTCCTACACCGGCTTCAACGCCGAGGGCTTCGACATCGTCGGCGCTTTTGATGTGACAGTCACCAAGTCCCGGCAGGCGAGAATACCCGTCAAGCTCTACCCCATGGAAGCCCTGCCGGAGATCATCCAGCGTCATGATGTTCAGGTGGCTCTGCTGACGGTGCCGGCCCACAACGCTCAGGAAGTCGCCAATATTCTTATCGAGAATGGCATCAAGGGCATACTGAACTTCGCACCCGTGGTGATCTCCTGCCCGGATGATGTTCAGGTCAACAACGTCAATCTCGCCATGGAACTTCAGAACCTCAGCTATTTCATCAAGCAGTGAAGATTGGTCGTTCAGCCCGTGTCGGTTCTCAGCATTCATGCGTGAAAACTCCGGCGATGTGGCTGGACAAAGCACGCCGGCACCGGGTGCTGTATCTGTTTCTGGCAGTCTTTCTGGTCCTCTCCAGCCGGTTTTCGACGACGGAGGCCGTTCAATTTGTGGATGGGGTCAATCCGCCGACCCTGCCACGGGAATTCCGCGGGGTGTGGGTGGCAACGGTTGGCAACATCGACTGGCCCTCGAAGGCCGGGCTTACGGTCCCGGAAATGAAAACCGAGCTGCAGAAGCTCATTCGATCCGCGCGCGCGACGGGCTTCAACGCGCTCATTTTTCAGGTCCGCCCTGCCTGCGAAGTCCTCTACCCTTCCAGTCTCGAACCATGGTCGGAAGTCCTGACCGGTGTCTGTGGCAGAGCCCCGGACGGGGGATTCGATCCGGTGGCTTTTGCCATTCAGGAGACACACGCACAGGGGATGGAGTTTCATGCGTGGATAAACCCCTTCCGCGCCCGTCACCACACCGCCCGTTCGCCGGTTCCGGCAAACCACATTTCGGTGAGTCATCCCGACTGGGTCAAACAATACGGCCGCTATCTCTGGCTGGATCCCGGTATCAGCGGCTCACAGCAGCACACCCTGGCCATAGTCGAGGAAATCTGTTCCCGATATCCCATTGATGGCATCCATCTGGATGATTATTTCTACCCCTATCCGGAGAAACTCGGGAACGGGAAGATGAGGGAATTCCCCGACTGGAAAACCTTTGAGAGTTATCGCGAAGGCGGTGGCACCCTTGGACATTCCGACTGGCGCAGGGCCTGCATCGATCACTTTGTTGAAAGCCTTTACGGCGTGGTCAAGTCAAAGTTTCCGGCCATCAAGGTCGGCATTTCCCCATTCGGCATATGGCGTCCCGGCCATCCGGAAGGCATTGTCGGGAAGGACAGCTTCGAAACGATTCACGCCGATTCGAAAAAGTGGCTCAACAACGGATGGATGGATTACTGTGCTCCCCAGCTGTACTGGAAAGTGGATTCTCCGGGTCAGCCATTCGTCCCACTCCAGTCGTGGTGGGCATCCCAGAATTTTCATCGCCGGCATCTCTATCCGGGCCTGAACCTCTCCAGGGCCGGACTGGGACAGTGGGATATCAGCGATATTCATCAGCAGATTTCCGCCACCCGTATGGAAAGCAAAGCTCTCGGCAATATTCACTTTTCAGCAAAATACCTTCTCTCTGAAGACGAATTCCAGACGGGCCTCCAACTGAGGAAAGGCCCCTATTCGATTCCGGCGCTGACACCTGAAATGTCATGGCTGAGCCGTGGAGCCGGCGCACCTTCACCCCCCCGGGTCCAGGTGAGGGCTGAAATCCGGGAAGGCCGCCGCGGATGGCTGATCCGCTGGCGTCCCGACAGGCGTTACGAGGACATCCGCCAATGGGTTCTCCAGCAGCGAATCCATGGCCAGTGGAGTCACCATGTCACCGGCCCGCGCACTGGCGCCCAATTCATTCCATCCGAGGGAAACGCTGTTCCCGATCTGTTCTGCATTTCCGCCGTCAACAGCCATTCGCAGCAGGGCCAGCCCATCAGTATTCTTCTCAGCCACTGAATCACACCCAAGGCTGACAGGCCTCCAGCCCCAATGAACAGTCAATCCCATCGCTGGAAAATCTGGGCCGACACCGGCGGGACCTTCACAGATGTCCTGGCTCTCGATCCACAAGCTTCCAACAGACACCAACTCATCCGACTGAAAATCCTCTCCAGCAGCGCTCTGCGCGCCAGAGTCAGATCGATTCAGGGATCAGTCCTGTCGCTGGAGTTCAACTCATGGCTGCCGGAAAAACTGCCCCAGAACTTCTGGACAGGCTTCCGGTTGAGGAAAGCCTCCAGCGAAGAGGCACTCACTTTTCCAATCCAGTCCTCCTCCGCAGATTCCATTACACTCACAACGGATCACTGCGCTAATTTCCAGCCGGGCGATCTGGTGGAACTCCGATCGCCGGACGCACCCCCTGTCCTGGCCGCCAGACTCCTCACGGCCACTCCTCACAACGAACCCCTCCCACCAATTGATTTCCGTATTGCCACCACACTGGCCACCAATGCGCTCCTCGAAGGAAAGACACCGCCGGTGACGCTCTTC